>JAHIYU010000144.1 GCA_018814885.1 bacterium
CCGCCGACACCGCCGCCGTCCACCAGGCCTCCGACGTGGTCGTCACCGCCTCGCGCTACGGCGACGACGTCCACCTGAGCCACGCCAACCTCACGCGCGAGGAGCTGGCCGGCCGCATCGGCGTCGCCGACATCCCCCTGCTGCTCGAGGACACGCCGGGTCTGCACGCCTGGTCGGACGCCGGCAACGGCGTGGGTTACACCTACCTGAACATCCGCGGCTTCGACCAGAAGCGCGTGGGCGTGATGATCGACGGCATCCCGCTGAACGATCCCGAGGACCACCAGGTCTACTGGGTCGACCTGCCCGATCTCGCCTCGTCGGTGCAGGACGTGCAGGTCCAGCGCGGCATCACCAACTCGCTGGGCGCCACGACCGCCATCGGCGGGACGGTCAATCTCGTGACCGATCTGTTCACGCCAGAGCGCGAACTGCGGCTGTCGCTGATGGGCGGCAGTTACGGCACCTGGAAACAGACCGCCTCCTACCAGACGGGATTGCTGGACGGCCGCTTCCAGTCGGCCCTGCGCCTGTCGCGCCTGGAGAGCGACGGCTACCGCGACCGCACTGGCAGCAAGCTGTGGGGCCTGTTCTGGAGCGCCCGCTACCTGACCGAGAACAGCACGACCCGGGCGAAGATCTACACCGGGCGCGAGGAGTCGCAGCACGGCTGGAACGCGGCCTTCGAGGACGATCTCGCGGCCGACCGCCGCCACAATCCCGAGACCTACGCGGACGCCGTCGACGACTTCCGCCAGCCCCACTACGAGCTGCACCACCAGTGGCGCCTGTCGGACCGCTTCACCGCCGAGAACGCGGTCTTCTGGATCCACGGCGAGGGCTTCTACGAGAACCTGAAGGAAGGCGTGGACGCGGCCGATTTCAGCCTGGACGCCCTGCTGGGCCTCGACCCGGACGCCGCGGTGGACCTGGTCCGCCGCAAGAACGTGGACAAGAACCAGGTGGGCTGGGTGTCGCACCTGCAGCTGCGACACGGCGGCGGCCGCACCATCGTCGGGGGCGACATCTACGACTTCCACAGCGACCACTGGGGCGACGTGCTGCGCGTCGACGGCATGCCCGGCGGCCCCGGCGAGGACCTGCGCTACTACGGCTACACCGGCGACAAGCAGGCCTGGAGCGTCTACGTCAACGAGATGTGGGAAGCCGTGCCCGGGCTGACCCTGTTGGCGGACCTGCAGCTGCAGCACAAGCAGTACCGCTTCGAGCAGGACGCGGTGGGCAACTTCACCGGCGCCGACCGCCACGCCTACCGGGTCGACTACGACTTCTTCAACCCCAAGGGCGGCATCCACTGGGAGCTGCCGTCGCGCCCCTTCGGCGGGCGCGCGGCCCTGTACGCCCACGTGGGCAAGACCCATCGCGAGCCCGCCGACGGCGAGCTCTTCGACACCTGGGACGGGCCCGATGACGTGGGCGTCAGCCCCCTGTTCCGCGAGAGCGTGCCCGTCGACGAGGACGGCGACGGGACGTTCGACTATCTGGAGTGGTCCGACCCCTACGTGCGGCAGGAGCGGGCGGTCGACTACGAGCTGGGGGCGTCCTGGCGCGGCGAACGCGTCTCGCTGACGCTCAACGGCTACTGGATGGACTTCGACCACGAGATCATCGCCTACGGCGCGGTGGACGACGACGGCGCCCCGATCCGGGGCAACGCCGATAAGACCCTGCACCGCGGCGTGGAGCTGGGCCTGGCCGCCAGGCTTACCGACACCCACACGCTGAAGGTGGCCGCTTCGACGAGCTGGGACGAGTTCGACACCTACGTCGCCACCTTCGATCCCGACACCTGGAGCGCCGGCGCCTTCGACCAGAGCGGCAATCCCCTCGCCCTGTTCCCGCGCCACCTGGCGAGCGTGGCGCTCGTGTCCGACTTCGGCGCGCTGGACTCGCGCCTGCGCCTGCGCAGCGTCGGCCGGCAGCACCTGGACAATTCGGGCCTGGACGCGCGCACCATCGACGGCTACGCCACCCTCGACCTGGCCGCGGGCCTGGACCTGGGCGGCCTGGCGGGCGCCACGCGCCTGGACGTGCGCGTCGACAACCTGCTCGACCAGATGTACGAGACCACGGGCTACTGGTACGGTGGCCGCTGGCTGATACCCGCCGCGGGCCGCAACGTGCTGGCCGGCGTGCACTACGTATTCTAGAGGAGCCGCCATGACGGAAGCGCCGCCCTTCGGACGCGAGGCGGACATCGTCTTCGCCAAGACCGGCCTGCGGGCCGTGATCCTGGGAGGCGGCGAGGAGCCGGCCTACGAGTGCCTGGCCCACTGGGTGGAGATGGCCGACTTCTTCTTCGCCGCCGACTGGGCCGCCCTGACCTACGAGCGTTTGCCGCGCCGTCCGGACGCCATCATCGGCGACCTGGACACGATGATGGGCAAGCTCATCGGCGCGGACGACCCGCCCTTCCTGCACATCGAGGACCAGGAGACGACCGATACGGAGAAGGCGCTGCTGCACGCCCTGGACCTCGGCTGTCGCGAGGCCGTGCTGCTAGGCGCCACGGGCAGGCGCCTGGATCACACGCTCTACAACCTGTCCCTGGTGGAGGGCTTCGCCGACCGCATGCGCATCTGCGTGGCCAACGAGCACTGCACGTCCGTGCGGATCGGCGCCGGCGAATCCGTGATCTGGGACCTGCCGGCCGGCACGACCTTCTCCCTCGCGCCCCTGGCGTCCCCGGCCCTGCTGGGCGAGGTGACGGGCGCGCGATGGCCGGTGTCCGACGAGGTGCTGATCTACGGCGGCGACCTTTCGATCTCCAACAAGGTCGCCGCGCCTCCCCTGCGTATCGAGGTCTACGAGGGCTCGGTGCTGGCGTCGATCGGCAACGAGCGGCTGGGCCTATTCCTGCGCGGGATGTCGGAATGACCTTCGCCGCGGTCTACGTCTTCTTCCTGCTCTACGCGGTGCTGCGCCTGTTCCGCCGGCCGTCCGAGACCGAGGCCAACTACATAGTGGCCGGGCGCCGCCTCACCCTGCCCGCCTTCGTCGCGACCATGGTCTCGTCCTGGTACGGCGGCATCCTGGGCGTCGGCGAGTACGCCTGGACCTACGGGGTGAGCAACTGGCTGGTCTTCGGCGCCCCCTACTACCTGTACGCCGTCGCTTTCGCCGTGTTGTTGGCGCGGCGGGCGCGGCAGTCCCGCGTGCTGACCCTGCCCGAGCTGCTCCACGACCGCTACGGCCGGACGCCGGCGCTGCTGGGCGCGGCGACCATCTTCGTGATGACCGTGCCGGCGGCCTACGTGCTCATGCTCGGCGTGCTGGTGGAGATGGCCACGGGCTGGCCCCTGTGGCTGGGCGTGACCCTGGGCGCGGCGCTGTCGCTGGGCTACGTGCTGCGCGGCGGCCTGCGGGCCATCGTGGGCACGGACAAGCTGCAGTTCGCGCTGATGTTCCTGGGGTTCGTCGTGCTGGTGCCGGTCTGCGCGGCGAAGTATGGCGGCTGGGATTACCTGCGCGGCGCCCTGCCCGCGTCGCACCTGACCTGGAGCGGCGGGCGCGGCTTCCAGGCGGTGGCTGTGTGGTACGTTATCGCGGCCTCGACCCTCGTGGAGCCGGCCTTCTACCAGCGCTGCTACGCCGCCCGCGACGGGCGCACCGCCCGCCGGGGACTGTTCGTCTCGGTGGGCTTCTGGATCCTGTTCGACTTCCTGACCACCACCGCCGGCCTGTACGCGCGCGCCGTGCTGCCCGCCCTGGAACGACCCATGGCCGCCTTCCCCTTGCTGGCCGCCGAGGTCCTGCCGCCGGTGTGGCGCGGTCTGTTCGTCACGGGCCTGCTGGCGACGATCATGTCGACCGTCGACACCAACGCCTTCGTGGCGGCGGTCACCGGCGGCCGCGACATCTGGTCC
Source organism: bacterium (assembly GCA_018814885.1). Classification (NCBI taxonomy): domain Bacteria; species bacterium. The sequence continues at coordinate 3,888 of JAHIYU010000144.1, forward strand.
AAGCTGCGCGGACGTCCCGGCGACGAGGCGGCCTCCCTGCGCGCGTCGCGCCGGGCCCTGCCGGTCGTCGGCGCCCTGTCGGTCGGGCTGGCGCTGTGGTCGGGGTCGGTGATCGAGCTCTGGCACCACCTGGGCAGCGTGGGCACGCCGGTGCTGCTGCTGCCCGTGCTGTTGGCGCACGGCCGGCGCCGCCGGTCGGGACGGCGCGTCGCGCTGTCCATGTGCGTTTCGGCCGTCGTGTCCCTGTCCTGGCTGGCCCTGGGCGGCGGCGGTCCGTGGCTGGGCGTGGAGTCGATCTTCCCGGGGCTGGCGGCGTCGGCTGCCGTGATGCTGACGGAAAAGGGGGCCGCTCCCGCGGGAACGGCCCCCTGATCGTCCGGTCTGTCTCCCGTCACGCCGGCTTGTGCACCATCAGCTGCGGGAAGGGGATCTCGATGCCGTCGCGGTCGAAGGCGCCCTTGACGGCCCGGTTGAAGTCGAACTTCACGCCCCAGTAGTCCTCCTTCCTGCACCAGGGACGGACCACGAAGTTGACGCTCGAGTCGGCCAGCTCGCCGACCGCGATCTGGGGCGCGGGGTCACGCAGGACGCGCGCATCGTCGTCGAGCAGTCCCTGCATGATCCGCATGGCCTTGGGGATGTCCGAGCCGTAGCCGATGCCCACGACCATGTCCACGCGGCGCGTGTCCTCGGCGGTGATGTTCTTGATGGTGTCGCCGAAGATCTTGCTGTTGGGCACGATGATCTTGATGTTGTCCGGCGAGTGCACGACGGTCGTGAAGAGGTTCATCTCCCTGACCGTGCCGGCGGCGCCGCCCGCATCGACGAAATCGCCGATCCTGAAGGGCCGGAACACCAGCAGCATGACGCCCGCGGCGAAGTTGCTCAGCGAACCCTGCAGGGCGAAGCCGACTGCGAAGCCCGCGGCGCCCAGCACGGCCACCAGCGAGGCCGTCTCCACGCCGAAGTTCTTCAGCGCCGAGATCACCGTGAAGACGATGATGCCGTAGTAGGCCAGGCTGTCCAGGAACGAGACGATGGCCCGGTCGACATCGGTCCTGCCCAGCGCCTTGCGCACCAGTTTGCGCGCCCAGCCGGCCACGATGCGGCCGACGATCAGGACCGCGATCGCGCCCACGACCTCGATGCCGTAGCCGGTGGCGAAGTCCACCAGCGCATCGAGGATCTTGTCAGTGTTCTCCATGAATCATCCCTCCGCTACGGGACTAGAACAGCTTGTAGGTCACGCCGAAGCCGAAGAGCTCGCGGTAGCGCGCCTTGCTGACGATCTCCTCGTCGTAGAGCACCTCGAAGAACAGCGTGGCCTGGATGTACTTGGAGACGGCCGCCGAGAAGGTGGTCTCCCAGGCCATGTCGACGCCCTTCCAGTCGTCCTGGCCGGGCAGGCCGGCCAGGTCGTCGCTGGCGCTGCTGGTCACCGCCTGGAAGACGCGCAGCTTGGAGACGGCCTTGAGGTTCTCGCTGAAGGTGTGCGACAGGTCGCTGACCCACTCCACGCCGGCGTCGTTGACGGTCTTCACGCCGTGGGCCATGCGCTGGCGGGCGGCGAAACCGACGCGCGTCAGCAGCTCGGTCCGCTCGTCCTTGACCAGCGTGCGCCCGACGCCAGACGACTCGGTCAGCAGGGCCGGCGCGAGGAGGTTGTTGCCGCCGTCGTGGAACTGGCTCTCCACGGTGAACGCGGCGTAGGGCGTGATCGGATGCTCGACGCCGAAGCGCATGAGCGATTCCAGGAAGACGCGGTCGGTGGACTTCAGGGGCCGGGCCCAGGCCTTGCCGCCGTCGGCCTCCTTCTCCTGGTGGGTCTGGCCGTACTTCAGCTTGAGCGTGTTCTTCCAGTTGGTGGACGCGGACATGTTCCTGGCCGCCACCATGTCCGCATTGAAGGTCCAGGTCATGGTGCCCAGCTCGGAGCCGGCCCACTCGTCGCTGTAGCTGCTCTGGCTGAAGAGCAGACCGAGGTCGGCGGTCTTCTCCCACGCCCCGGCGTTCGCGGCGGCTGCCGCGGCCAGCACGGCGACGCAGACGATCGCTTTTCTCCGCATGTTTGCACTCTCCTCATGTTGACGATTCCGTGTCGTATCCAAGGTGCGACGGCGCCGATACTAAACACGGGCGCGCGTCGTCGCAAGCGTCCGGTGGTTCAGGATCGGCGGCCGCCACGTATCCAGACAGCTTGGTACGTCGATTGGTCACGCGCGAATGCAGGATCGTCGATGAGCTCTGGCGTCATGCGCCGACGAGGCGTTGGGATATCATCTCCAGCCGCCCCAGCGGCTCCTCCCCCGGCAATCCCCGCCACGCCGCCAGCAACGCGGCAAGGTGCCGCACCCCCAGCGGCACGTGGTCGCGGAAGGCGCTCTTGCCCTTGACGCCGGCGAGGAAACCGAAGGCGCCCAGGGCCTGCATCACCCTCTGGAGGCCGGCGGCGGTGATGTCGCGTGCGAAGGCCGCCGGCGCCGGCCGGCCGGCAACCGCGGCGGCTCGGCGGTAGTAATCGAGCAACGCCTCGCGGTTGGCATCGCCGAGGTCGACGTAGGCGTCGCGCAGCAGGGACATCAGGTCGTAGGCGTAAGGCCCGCGGCGCGCGCCCTGGAAATCGACGAGGCGGGCCCGGCCGTCCCGCAGCAGGATGTTCTGCGACTGGAAGTCGCGGTGCATTAATACCACGGGCTGGGAGAGCACGGCCGCGCCCACGCGCGCGAGATCGTCGTCGAGACCCGCGAGATCCGCCGGGGACAGTCCCGCCTCGCCGAGCAGGAAGCGCTCGCGGAAGTAGTCGTGCTCCCAGCCGACGACCTCGGCGTCGAAGACGCGCGCCGCGGCGGCGGGGCCGCGCGCCAGCGCGTCCGTCCCCGCCGTCTGCAGCAAGACGAGCAGGTCCAGGGCGCGCCGGTAGGGATCGAGCAGATACGCCGGCCCGGCGCGGGCGAGGCGGTGCAGGGTGTCGTCGCCGAGGTCCTCCATCAGCACCGCGGCATCGGCGTCGTCGTGGGCATAGATCGCCGGGCCGCCCAGCCCCTCGGTCTGCAGGAAGCGCCCGATCGCCACGTACCTCGCGAAGTCGGGATCGTCCGGGGCGCTCTTCATCAGCACCGCCGACGCCTCGCCGCTGTGCAGGCGCCAGAAACCGCGGTCGGAGCCCTGCAGGGCCAACCGCCGGGGTACGGCGACGTCCCAGCCGGCGTTGCGCACCAGGGGCAGCGCGTTCACGGCCGCGGCGGTGACGTCGATGTCCAACGCGCAGTCCTCCCGCAGCAGCGCGTCGAGGTAGCGGCCGGGCGTGCCGAGGTCGTTCCTGAGCAGACCGACCGGGGCCACGCCGCGCACGCCCCGGCTGTCGTCGGCGACCGCCGCGAGCAGCGCGTCGACCAGATCGCTCGGGCCGTCGGGCAGCAGATCCAGAAACCGCCGCGCGCAGACGGCCACGCCGGTGTAGGTGAGCAGGCGGTCGTCCGGCGCGGGGACGGCGCCGAGGCGCCCGGCGATGTCGCGGACCCGGCCGTCGCCGCCGAGACGCACCGAGTTCACCTCCGGCCAGTCCACCAGCAGCAGGGTGGCCGCCGCGCCGCCGGCGAGGTGGGCGTCGCACAGCGACGCGAGGTCCGCGTCGCAGTCCACGTCGCCGTTGTGCAGCAGAAAATGATCGCCTTCGCGCAGGAAGTCGCGGGCGCCCCACAGGGCGCCGCCGGTACCGAGGATCTCGGGCTCGGGGAAGACGAGCACCTCGTCGAAACCGTCCAGCTCGCGCGCGCTCGCGGCGACCTGGCCGGCCAGATGATGGACGTTGATGCCCAGGTGACGGATCCCGGCGGCGCTAAGGCGGCCGGCGATGCGCGACAGCAGCGGCTCGCCGCCGAGGATCAGCAGGGGCTTGGGCGTGTGGTCGGTGAGGGGGCGCAGCCGGTTGCCGAGGCCGGCGGCCAGCAGCATCACGCGGCGCACGCATCCGGCGTCACGGGCCATAGCGCCAGCACTCCCGCACGACGATTTCGAACTGCAGGAGATCCGCGTCCCAGTGGCGGGTGATCGACAGGTGGTCCGCGCCCGCGTCGATGGCCTCGCGCAGGTCGGGCCCGCCGGCCAGGATGTCTATGGGCAGGCGTTCGTACTCGTACTCGTAGGGCGGCTGGCGCCAGGCGAAGTCCCGGGGCCACAGCGCGCGCACCGCGGCCAGCAGGGCGATCGCGGTCTGCACCGGCAGGAAGCTGTCGCGGTCGAAGACGTGGATCTGCACGCCGCCGCAGAGCCGTCCGGCGTGCTTCTGGAAGGCGGGCTCGAAGTGCAGCGGGCGAAAGGCGCAGCCCGGCAGGCCATGGTCCGCCATGGCGGCGGCCAGCCGCGCGGGATCGACGTACGGCGCGCCGCAGATCTCGAAGGGCCGCGTGGTGCCGCGTCCCTCGGACAGCTCCGTGCCCTCGAGCAGGCACATGCCGGGGTAGACCAGCGCCGTGTCCAGGGTCGGCATGTTGGGCGACGGCATCACCCAGGGCAGTCCCGTCTCGTCGAAGAGCATGCCCGGACGCCAGCCCTCCATGCGCACCACCTCGAGCTCCACCAGCAGGTCGTAGAGGTCGCGGAAGCAGAGGGCCATCTCGCCGATGGTCAAGCCGTGGCGCATGGGGATGGGCGCGAGGCCCACGAACGACCGCCAGCGCATGTCGAGGACGTTGCCCTCGCGATCGCCGCCCAGGGGATTGGGCCGGTCCAACACCACCACGCGCTTGCCCTGCTCGGCGCAGGCCTCCAGGCAGTGCAGCAGGGTCCAGACGAAGGTGTAGTAGCGCGCGCCGATGTCCTGCAGATCGACCACCAGGGTGTCGATGCCGCGCAGCATGGCCGCCGTCGGCTTGCGGTGCTCGCCGTAGAGAGAGTAGACCGGCAGGCCGGTCACGGGATCGTGGAAACCATCCCATTCGACCATGTTGTCCTGGGTCTCGCCGCGCAGGCCGTGCTGGGGGCCGAAGAGGGCGCGCAGGTCCACGCCGGCGTCGCGCAGCAGGAGCGCGGCGTGGCGCAGCTGCGCGTCCACCGACGCCGGATGGCAGAGCAGGCCCACGCGCTGGCCGCGCAGCGCGCGACAACGGTCGGCGAGCAGGATGTCGAGGCCGGTCATGACGGTGGCAGGAGGCATGGGCTCGCCTTCGCAGGGGTTCTGCGTGCAGCCTAGTGCGTACGGGGCGGTATGTCTAGGGTACGCGGTACAGGGATTTGACGCCGCCCCAGGTCGCGTCCGCGTTCGGCACCGCCACGTCCAGGTACAGGATGCCGCCGACGGCGAAGTACTCCACCAGATAGCCGCTGCAGTCGTCGTTCTCCCAGATGTAGAGCAGGGGTTCGACGAAGCCGGGCGACCAGGTCATGACGCAGCTGCCCTCGCCGTGCCCGGGACAGGCCTCCACCCGGAAGACGTGCTCGGAGACGTACTCGATGGTCTCTATGACCCGCACCCCGCAACCGATCGAAGTCCAGGACACCTCGCCGCACCCTTCCTGCTGATGCCACGCGACGGCTATGTTGTCGTTGAGCGACGTCGTGCTGAGGTGGGTCAGGGGATAATCGGACGAGATCGGGAACGAGACGCTTTCCAGGGTCAGTCCCAGCCAGTACGCGCTGGTGTCCATGCGGATGAAGACCCGCAGGAGGTCGCCGGGCTCTGCCGTCGCGTGGGTCACCTCGGCGTCGCGCTCCCAGGACATGTGGAAGTAGAAATCGGTCGCCCCGGCCGGGACGATCCAGAAAAGACCCGCCAAAAGGATGATACCAGCCGTTCGCATCGTACATGACTCCTCGCCGGGCGATGAACGAAGCATAGCACATCCCTGCAACCACGGCACGGCATAACCCGTAGTTTGCCCGCGCGGACGAATCGTTTATGATCCACCGGTCCGCACAACCCCGGTTCAACCAGGCGGTCCCAACATGCAAGCACGTTTCGCGACGGCCCTGTTCGCCCTGGTCCTCGTCCCGCTCGGCCGTTCCGACTCCGCCCCGCCCCCGGGACCGCCGATCGCCAGGATCGAGCCCACGACCTTCACGGAGTTCGGCCACACCCGCGTCGACGACTACTACTGGCTCAACCGGCGGGAGGACCCGGAGGTCATCGCCTACCTGGAGGCCGAGAACGCCTACACCGAGGCCATGACCGCGCACACCTCCGGGCTGCGGGAAACCCTGTTCGACGAGATCGTCGGCCGGATCAAGCAGGACGACAACACCGTCCCCTACCTGTACGACGGCTACTGGTACTACCGGCGTTACGAGGAGGACCGCGAATACGCCTACTACTGCCGCAAGGAGGTCTCCCTGGACGCGCCCGAGGAGGTGATGCTGGACGCCAACGAACGCGCCGAGGGACAGACCTACTACGCGGCGCGGTCGGTGCAGGTCAACTCGGACCGCAACGTGCTGGTCGTGGCCGAGGACGTCGTGGGGCGCCGTCTCTACACGATCCGCTTCAAGAATCTCGACACTGACGAGTGGTATCCAGAGTCCATCCCCGAAACGCACGGCAACCTGGCCTGGGCCGAGGACGGCAAGACCCTCTTCTACGGCAAGAAGGACCCGACTACCCTGCGGCCCTACCAGATCTGGCGCCACGAGTTGGGCACCGATCCCGCCGGCGATGCGCTGGTCTACCAGGAGGACGACGACACCTTCGGCGTGTACGTCTACAAGACGAAGTCGCGTCGCTACGTGATCATCGGCTGCGACCAGTCGGTGAGCAACGAATACCGCTACGTGGACGCCTGCGCGCCGGCCGAACCCTTCACGTTGTTCCTGCCGCGCGAGCGCGACCACGAGCACTCCCTCGACCACCTGGGCGGCCACTTCTACGTCAAGACCAACCGGGGGGCGCGCAACTTCCGCCTGATGCGCACGCCGGTCGACGCGACGGCCTGGGAGAACTGGACCGAGGTGGTGCCGCACGACGACGGCGTGCTGCTGGAGGGCTTCGAGCTGTTCGCGGACTGGCTGGTCGTCCAGGAGCGGCGGGACGGTCTGACGCACCTGCGGATCCGCCAACGCGAGGGCGGTCCCTGGCACGACCTGGACTTCGGCGAGCCGGCCTACCTCGCCTGGATCGACACCAATCGCGAACCGGACACCGACGTGCTCCGCTTCGGCTACGAGTCCATGACCACGCCCGAGTCCACCTACGACTACGACATGCGCACGCACGCGAAGACGCTGCGCAAGGAGCAGGAGATCCTGGGCGGCTTCGCGCGCGACGACTACGTCACCGAGCGCATCACGGCGACCGCGCGCGACGGCGTCGAGGTGCCCATCTCGCTGGTCTACCGCAAGGGCTTCGCGAAGGACGGCTCGGGTCCCCTGCTGCTGTACGGCTACGGATCCTACGGCTCGAGCATGGACGCCTATTTCAGCTTCTCGCGCCTGAGCCTGCTGGACCGGGGCTTCTGCTACGCGGTGGCCCACGTCCGCGGCGGCGAGGAGATGGGCCGCTGGTGGTACGACGACGGCAAGCTGCTCAAGAAGATGAACACCTTCAACGATTTCATCGACTGCGGCCGGGATCTCGTCGCGCGGGGCTACGCCGATCCCGCGCGCCTCTACGCCATGGGCGGCAGCGCCGGCGGCCTGCTCGTGGGTGCGGTGATGAATCTCGCGCCGGACCTGTTCGACGGCGTGGTGGCCCAGGTCCCCTTCGTGGACGTGGTGACGACCATGCTCGACGAATCGATCCCCCTGACCACCGGCGAGTACGACGAGTGGGGGAACCCCCACGAGCGGGAGTCCTACGAGTACATGCTCGCCTACTCCCCCTACGACAACGTGACGGCCAGGGACTACCCCAACCTGCTGGTGACCACCAGCCTGCACGATTCGCAGGTGCAGTACTTCGAGCCGGCCAAGTGGGTGGCCAAGCTGCGCGCCCTGAAGACCGACGACAACCTCCTGCTGCTCAGGACCGACCTGGCGGCCGGTCACGGCGGCGCCTCGGGCCGCTTCAAGCGGCACCGCGACACGGCCGTGGAATACGCGTTCCTGCTGGACCTGGCGGGGGTCGCGGAGTAGCTCCAACATGCCGGACGAAGAAGGCCGCGGTCCAGCAGGGCCGCGGCCTCGATTCATTCGGGACGTGCGGTGGATCAGCGATAGGCGGCTTTGAGCGCGCTCCAGGTCGCGGCTTCGCTGGGTGTGGGGCAGCTGCACCACGTATGGAGATAAAGAGCATCGATAATCACGTCATGGCCATTCCAGAGAATCCCGTTAAGGTAGAAGTCCTGGGGGATTTCATGGGTGTAGGCCCAGAGAGAAACATGACAAGGGGTCGCGAAGACAGTCGGCGGCCACAAAATCACGACCAGGCAAAGCAGCAGGATTCGAAACACGACGACCCCCTTGACGGCGGGTGGTCGGGCGAGGGGCGTCAGGATGATAGCATACAAACACTGGTTCAAGCAGCGGGCTGCGGTGCCGGAGCGGTAGCCGCCTCCACCCTGTCGCGCCCGTTCGCCTTGGCGAGGTACAGCGCCTCGTCGGCGGCGGCCACCAGTGCCTCGGCAGGCGCGTCCGCGCCGGGCGGCGACGTCCCCACGCCTACGCTCACGCTCACGGGCACGCGCGTGTCGTCGACACGGAAGTCCATCGCCGCGATGGCGGCCCGGATGCGTTCGCCCACCAGGGCGGCCGCGGCGGCCGGCGTGTCGGCCAGGATCACGGCAAACTCCTCGCCGCCGTAACGGGCGGCGAAATCCGTCGTGCGGCGGGCCTCTTCGGCGATGGTCGCGGCCACCCGCTTGAGGCATTCGTCGCCGGTCAGGTGGCCGTAGTCGTCGTTGAAGTTCTTGAAGAGATCGATGTCGATCATCAGCAGCGACAGCGGCGAGCCGCTGCGCCCGGCGCGGTTGTGGTCCGCGGCGAGGCGCTCGTCGAAGGCGTGGCGGTTGAAGATGCCCGTCAGGCCGTCCAGCTTGTTCCGCTCGTCGAGCTCCTCGTTGGCGCGTGCCAGCTGGCGCATCATGTCCTGTATCGCCGCGGTCTGCCGCTGCACCTCCCGCTTGAGTTCCCGGCTCGCCTCCGCCTGCACGCGCAGGAGCTCCGTGGCGGACTGTCTTTGCTTGCGGCGGCTCTCCTTGAGGGATTCGGTCAGCGCAATGATCAGGAACGCCGCCTCGGCCATGATGCCCAGCGCCGGCCCGTTCTCCGTGAAGATCGTGCGCGGCAGGACGCCGAACTTGCTGAGGATCATCAGCAACGAGCCCGCCAGGAAGGCGGACCAGGCTCCGGTGAACATTAGCGCGGGGCGGGAGCCGCATTTCCGCCAGATCCAGCCTCCCGTGGCGAGCACCAGGAACTCGGCTGCCAGGGCCAGGACGAGCGTCGGCCGGATCATGACCGCGTAGGGCAGGACCAGGGCCAGAGCCATCCCCAGCAGCGACAGCCTGGCGAGGAGCATGAAGAACCGGTTCAAACGGATCGCGTTGGTCTTGAGCTGCAGGAAGTGCGAGGCGAAGAAGTAGGCGGCGGCCGTCGTCGCCGACAGGAAGAACGTGATGCAGTGTTCCTGGAAGAACGGCGAGAAGGGCCACAGGTACTGATAGGCGATCCCGTCCATTGACGCCTTGATGCCCACGAACATGGCGGAATAGGCCACGAAGTACAGGTAGTTGCGCTCGCGCATCGACAGGAAGATGGCGGCGCCGTAGACCATGATCGACAGCATGACGCCGTAGAAGAAGCCGTACAGCGCATAGCTGCGGTTGACCTCCTTCTGGAAGGTCCGCTCGGACCAGATCGCGAGCGGGGCCTGCAGCGAGCTGGTGGACCTTATCCTCAACAGGAAGTCGTACTGTTCGCCGGCGACCATGGTGGCCGGGAAGACGAAGGTGGCGTGCTCCACCGGGCGCTCGGCGAAGGGCAGCGCATCGCCGGTCCGGTAGACCTGCAGGGCCTGCCCGTCCCGGACCTGGTGGAAGGTGACGTCGTCCAGCAGGGGATAGGCGATCTCGAGCAGGTAGTCGTCGCAGTCGCGGGCCCGGCTCCCCATCCGGAAGCGCAGCCAGTAGGTGTCGCCCGTGTATCCGAAGTTGGGCACGTCCTGCTTCACGTCCCGCCAGTCGTCACGGCGCCTCGGGTCGAGCACGTCGACCAGCCCGAGCGCGCCGTCGGGATCCACGAGGTAGTGCATGTGTCCGCACAGCATCGCTCCGGCGGCCGTCGCGTCCACCCACAGCAGGTCGTCATCGCCCGGCGCGCCCGCGTCCGCACCCGGCGCGACGAGGACGCAGCAAAGCGCCAGCAGTATCGAGCAGGTTGCCGTACACGCCGGACGGAACGGCGTGCGTGAAGGCGATAGGGCGATCAAAGCAGCCTCCCACGGACCAGGTACGTGAATCTCGTCCAGGATCATCGGCAAGGGGGCCCGTCGCTTGATCGGAATCTGTCGCGCTAGCCGCCGGCGACGATGAGCTTGCGATAGCTGGTCAGGGCGTGATTGGCCGGCGCCAGGCCGATGGCGACATCGAGGGCGCGCAGGCCGAGGTCGCTGTCGCCGTGATCGAGACAGATCAGGGCGACCAGCGTCCAGAACTCCACGTCCGCGACCGCGGGCGGACGGTCGGCGAGGGAGACGGCTATCTCACGCGCCCGCTGTGGACTGTCCAGATCGCGGTCCGCCTGGAGCACCAGCAGCATCTCCGGGGTGGAGAGCCCGTCCGGCCACCACGGAACCAGCAGCTCGAGCGCGGACTCCGGCTGTCCGGCGCGCACGCGGGCGGCGGCCAGATCCCGGCGCGTCTGCGGGGTAGGCGCGACGGCATGGACCGCGGCGAGGGAATCGGCGCGAGCCTCGAAATCGATGCCGGCGAGGCTGAACGCGCGGCGCCCGCCGGCCGGGCCGGGGTCGCCCGCGACGTTCCGGGCGAGCCACTCGCCGGAAGCGAGGTCTGCGCGGACGCTGTCGGCCCTGGCCTCGGCGGCCGCCAGCAGATCGGGATCGTCGGCGAGCTCCCAGTCTCTCTCGAGGTGACCGATCAACTGCCCGATCTGCGGGTTGTCGGGCGCGAACCCCGCGGCGACCAGCAGATCCTCGCGCGCCGGTTCGAAGCGTTTGCGGTTGATATGATGCAGTCCGCGGTTGTACCAGCCGCTGGCCGCATAGGGGTCGAGTTCGACGGCGCGGTCCATGGCCGTGTCCGCCTCCGCGTGCCGGTTGACCTTGGCCAGCGCCACGCCGAATGTGCGCCAGGCCACCGCCAGCTCCGGGTCGGCGGCGACTGCTTCCCCGAGATAGTCCAGGGCGATCGCGGCGCGATCCTGGTTCATGTAGACGGTGCCGATGACGGTGCTGGTGACCGGATCGACGCGGCCGCCGGCGGCCAGGGCCCGCCTGGACTCGAGCAGGTCCGGCAGCGCTTCCCCGCCGGCGCCCATGTAGAAGCGGGTGCGCCCGCGCAGGGCCTGCGCCGGCCCGGGCCGGTCGCGCCGGCGCATGCAGATGGTGAAGGCCTCTAGCCCTTGCCACCCCGGGCATCCCGCAGCGCCGGGTCGGCGGCGGCGGAGCAGTCGGACATCAACTGGCAGGCGTAACTGAACAGGGATCCCGCCACGTAGCGGTCCTCGTGGAGGGTGACGAACGGCACGGTCACGTCCGGTTGCCCGCAGATGACCGGGGGAAAGCTGTACCCCTCGAAGGGCAGGTAATAGAGCATGGGCGCGCGTCCGATCAGCCCCAGGGCGTGATCGAGACGCGCCTCCTCGATACGGTCCTGCGCCTCGAAGAGTGTGGCCACGTCGTTCCAGTAGCGCGACATCTGCGGGATGTGGACGCGGGACGAGGCCGGCGTGCCCAGGGCGTGCACGGCCATCTCCTGTTCCCCCTGGTGGAACCAGGCCATGGCCTGGATCCAGCGGTTGCCGTAGCCGGACTGGCGCTTGCCCAGCCCCGACTCGTACATCCCGAACACCCGGTAGCGCAGGGGCGGCATCGCTAGGGCGACCAGGTAGGCCTCCTGGAAATGTCCGGCGCCCGCCAGCAGCAGGCCGCGCGCGAGCATCTCCTCCTGGCCCAGATCGACGACCCAGGCGCCCCGGTGCCGGGCCAACCAGGCCAACCCCTCTTCCCACAGGCCCAGATCGTAGTGCAGCCACGCCCCCGCCAGGGCGATGCGCTGCTCCAGATGGGGATCTGTCCGGACGCGAAGGTCGTGGGGCAGGACGGACCAGGCGGTCTCGAGGTCCGCACGGGCTCGCGTCCAGTCACCGGTCTCGGTGCCGATGCGACCCAGCTCGTACCAGACCCGCGCCCGGGTGGGATCGGTCTCGACGACGAGACGGCATCGCCTGACCGCCTCGTCGAACTCCAGGCCGTCCGGCCTGTGGCGCGTGAGGGTCAGCAGGTCCCTTGCCGAGGTGTCCATCTCGAAATCGAGCGCGCCGCCCTCCAGCCGCTCGTGGTTCCACAGCCGCAGGGTCGCGAGGCCCTCTTCGGCCAGCCGCCGTCTCCGCTCCCGCTCCGGCGCCGACAGACGGGCGAACGCGTCCGCGTCGACGCCGCCCAGATCGGCGACGGCCCGCTCCCAGGGATCGTCTGCCGGTTGCGGCGGCGCATGGGTGCAGGAGGCGGCGAGCGACAGGGCGAACGCCGCGAAAACCAACAAGGCGGGGCGCATCTTCATCTCGCTTCCGGCGTAAGAGGCGGAGCGGTCGAGCGTTTCGTCGCCTGCGATCGAACGTCGATGATAATACGGACCCGCCGACACCGGGCCAACCGTTTGGGCGGACGTTTCCGGCCGCGCGGGGGGGTGCGGGCATCGGCCGTTTTTCGCCGATGACAGCGGTCTGTCGGCGGAGCCTCGCCGCGAACCCGACGGGGTCCAGACCGCAGATTGGCGGGTCCTTTTCCCGCGCGTTCAGGAATTAATCCGGCGCCTCATCGTCGCATTTGACTCAACTCCCGGTTTCGCAATCATTTGCGATATTCAGGTTTTTTGCCCTCATTGTCCCGGTCACCTTGACACGAAGCGCGGAGAAAATGTAATTTTGCCACTGTCACGCTGCGGTGTGACGCGGTTCCTGCTGTCCCCAAGCCCAAGCCCCCCGGGAGCAGAAGCGTGAGGCGGCAAATCTCTTATCTCCAGCGACGGGGGGCTCATGAGTTGCACAAGGGAAAACACCTCCTGATCGACTGCCGGGACGTACCGTACGAGCAGTGCCTGGACGACCAGACCCTGCTCGATGTGATGTCGCGCGCAGCGAAACTGGCCGGTTCAACGGTCATCTCCCAGATCCGATACAAGTTCGGCAGCGATTCTCCGCCCGGCTGCACCGCCGTGGTCATGCTGGACGAGAGTCATTGCTCGGTGCACACGTACGCGGAACTGGGCTTGATGGCTTTCGACATCTTCACCTGCGGAAAGACCAACCCCATGCGGATCTGGGAGATGATCCGCGATGAGCTGGACATCCGCAACGCCGACGTGCGCGAGGTCAACCGCTTCATCGTGTCCCACCACGCGTCGGCCGACCTGGCGTCCTGAAGCGCCGCACTAACGCGACTGAAAGCAGGAGGATGCTCGATGACTCTCCAGACTCAAGGTTCGGGCAACGACGAGGTGCAGAAGCCCGTCAGCAAGCGTCGCTACGACTCCAGGACCTCCGCGGAGCGGGAACGCGATCATCTGAAGCCGTTGCGCAGCCGCAGGAACCGCGACGATGAATTCGACGACTACGACCCGGACTACGAACTCGGCGATGACAAGCCGGAAGACGAGGACGAGGACGACCTCGATCTCGACGACTTCGATGACTACGACGAAGACGAGATCGACGACGACGAAGACGATGACAAGTGAAGCACTGGCGCCTCCACGAACGCCCGGGCGCGTTCGGAGGCCTCGATGAGCCGCAATCCCTCGAAGCGGCCCGGTTCGTCGTGTTGCCCATCCCCTACGACGGGACGTCCACCTGGCAGAAGGGGGCCGACGCGGGTCCCGGGGCGGTGCTGGCCGCTTCGGCCAACATGGAGCTCTACTGCATAGAGACCGACAGCGAGCCCTGGCGCCGCGGCATCGCGACCCTGGCGCCGCTGGCAGGCTTCGAGACGCCGGAAGAGATGGTCTCGACCGTACGCGAGGCCACCTCGGAGCTGCTGGCGGAGGACAGGATCCTCATCGGCCTCGGCGGCGAGCACTCCGTGAGCATCGGCCTGATCCAGGCCCATGCGGCGCGGCACCGGGACCTGACCGTCCTGCAGCTCGACGCGCACGCCGACACCCGCGACAGCTACGAGGGATCCCGTTTCAACCACGCGTGCGTGATGGCGCGGGCCGCCGAGGTCGCCAGGACGGTGTCGGTGGGCGTGCGCAGCATGGACGCGAGCGAGGTCCCCGGCCTGGACCGCCGTCGGGTGTTCTTCGCCCACGAGTTCTCCGCCGGGAAGACGACGCGGGCGGTCCTGGACCTGCTGGACGGACCCGTCTACGTGACGATCGACCTGGACGTGCTCGACCCAGCGGAGATGCCCGCCACGGGCACGCCCGAACCCGGAGGCCTGGGCTACCGGCAGGTCCTGCGCCTCCTCGCGGAGGTCTGCATGCGGCGCCTGGTCGTGGGCTTCGACGTGGTCGAACTCATGCCCATGGCCGGCAACCGGGCCCCGGACTTCCTGGCGGCCCGCTTGATCTACCAGCTGATGGCCTACCTCGACGCGGGCCGCGGAGGAAACTGATATGCAGAAGAAAGACGTCCTGCAGGATGTCGTCCGCCACGTGGACGTGACCTCCTTCGACGCCAGGATGCTCGTGGACGCCTTCCGCGACATGTCGTTCCAGGCCCGCAACCTGGCCCGCGCGGCGGACATCTTCGACAGGATGCTCGCCGACCGGGGCTGCGGCGTGATCCTCACGCTGGCCGGGTCGCTCTGCAGCGCCGGGCTCAAGGACGCCATCGCCCTGATGATCGACGAGAACATGGTCGACGTCGTGGTGTCGACGGGCGCCAACATCGTCGACCAGGACTTCTTCGAGGCCCTCGGTTTCCGCCACTACAAGGGCTCGCCCCACGCCAACGACCAGCAGCTGCGGAAGCTGGCCGTCGACCGCATCTACGATACGTACATCGACGAGGACGAGCTGCGCGTCTGCGACATGACCATCGCCGGGATCGCCGGCGGGCTGCCGGCCCGTCCCCACTCCTCCCGCGAATTCATCACCGCCATGGGCGCCTACCTGGACGACAAGGGCGTCGAGTCCGACCGCTCCATCGTGCACTCGGCCTACAGGAAGGGCGTGCCGATCTTCTGTCCCGCCTTCAGCGACTGCTCGGCCGGCTTCGGCCTGCTCCATCACCAGTGGCACAAGGACGCGTACCTGACGATCGACTCGGTGGCCGACTTCCGCGAGCTGACGCAGATCAAGCTCGCCCTCGCGGAGACCGGGATCCTGATGGTCGGCGGCGGCGTGCCCAAGAACTTCACCCAGGACGTGGTGGTGGCCACGGAGATCCTCGGCGAGGACAGGCCCATGCACCGCTACGCCGTGCAGATCACCGTGGCGGACGAGCGCGACGGCGCCCTGTCCGGCTCGACCCTGAAGGAAGCCTGCTCCTGGGGCAAGGTGGACACCTCGTACGAGCAGATGGTCTACGGGGAGGCGACCGTCCTGCTGCCCCTGCTGGCCAGCGACGCCTGGCACCGCGGTTCCTGGCGGGAGCGCGCCGCGAGACGCCTGAACGACATGTTCGCCGGCATCGAACTCCGGCCGTGAGCCGAACGTCAAGGACAGCCGAGAGCGGGGAGTCGCATCATTGAATCTTGATATGCTGGTGAACTGGTCGACGGTACTTGCCAACATCGCGGCGGTGGTGGGCATACCGATCGCGATACTGGTTTTCATGAGGGATCGCAGAATGGCCGAAAGAGCCAGAGAGGAAGAGACATACGGTTCGCTACAAGACAAGTACAGCGAGTTCCTCGAGTTTTGTCTGGAGCGACCGGAACTCGGCCTTCATGACTACGATCGACAGCCGTCGAAGCCAACCTCCGCAGAGATCTGCCGGCAACGTATGATCGCCTTCGAAATCCTGGTTTCCATGTTCGAGCGGGCCTTCTTCTTCTACAGCAGGGGGCACAGTTCCGATTTCATGCGGCGCCAGTGGATTGGCTGGGCGGAGTACATGCGGGATTGGGCCGGCAGGGACGATTTTCGCGAGGCCTGGCGAGAGCATCTGGATGCGCAGTTCGATGCGGATTTCATACAGTACATGAATCAACTCATGCGCGAACAGCCGGCTTGAGCATATGACGGACCGCTAGACCCCGCCCCCATCCACCGTGCGCCACAGGTACCACGAGGCCATGGACCGGTACGGCGCCCAGCGCGCGCCTTGGAGGTGCATCTCCCTGGGCATGGGCCGCGCGGAGAGCCCGAGATGGGCCTGGACCGCATCCTGCAGACCAAGGTCGTCCGCGGGCCAGACGTCGAGGCGACCGAAGTGGAAGATCAGAACCATCTGGGCCGTCCACACGCCGATGCCCTTGACCTCGGTCAGGGCGGCGATGGCCGAGTCGTCGTCCAGGCGGCGCAGGGAGCGCAGGTCCAGACGCCCGTCGCCCACGCGGGCGGCGAGATCGCGCAAGTAGCCGATCTTCTGGCGCGACAGACCCGCGCCGCGCAACGCGTCGTCCGGGAGGGTCGCGAACTCGTCCGGGACCGGGAAGTCGGCGCCGGGCGTCAGCGCGCGCACGCGCCCGGCGATGGTCGCGGCCGCCTTCATGGAGATCTGCTGGTGCACGATGGACAGCACCAGGATGTCGTAGGGATCCTCACGATCGCCGAAGGCGGGCAGGTAGGGGCCGGACCGCGCGATCACGCGGCCCAGCTTGCGATCGACGCGGGACAGGTGGTCGAGTCCGGCCTGCAGCTCCTCGCTGAACACGTAGCCCTCCGCGTGCAGCAGACGCGCCTTGAGCGCCGCGCCGCCGGTGGCGGAGAAGCCGCCCAGTCCCCCGTCCGACGGCAGCACGCGGTGGCACGGCACCAGCAGGGGCAAGGGATTGGCGGCCATGACGCGACCCACCGCCCGCGCTGCGCCGGGCGATCCCGCCCGCTTCGCCAGCTCGCCGTAGCCGATGACGGCGCCGGGCGGCACCC
>JAHIYU010000145.1 GCA_018814885.1 bacterium
CGGCCGACCCTACGCGGCCATCTGCGCCGCGCCGGGCTGCGTACTCGCGGCGCACGGTCTGCTGGAAGGCCGCCGGGCCACGGCGCATCCCTCCTTCATGGCCCCCCTGCCGCGGCCCAGCGAGGAGCGCGTGGTCGTCGACGGCGGGGTGGTCACCAGCCGCGGGCCCGGCACCGCCCTGGAGTTCGCCCTGGCCCTGGTCGGGGTGCTCTACGGCGACGGCAAGCGGCGCGAGGTCGCGCGGCAGATGCTGGCGCCGGAAGCATAGCGCACGAAGCGCGGCGCCGCCCCCCCCCCCGCGGGAAGGGACGGCGACGACGCGTCGTCATCCCGGGAAAAGCGCGCGCCCCGGCCTGCGCCGGGGCGCGCGTCTGTCTAGGCGTCGCGGCCGGGTCGGGGTTGATCATTCGCGACGGGCGATCGTAGTCGTCGCCAGGCGACCAGCGTCAAAAGCGCGATTCCGTTCGCCGGCAGCTGGAAGAACCAGCACGCGACGATGTTGCCGCGAGACGTCCAGTACCCAGTCACCCCGTGATGCAGCGGGACGAAGATGACCGGCGCCCAGATCAGGGCGGAGATGAACGTTGCGGCCAGAGAAAGGGCGCCCGCGAGCCCGCGCGTCAGGCTAGTGATGCGGGCGGAGAGCGCGACCCAGACGAGGAAACCCGCCGTCGACAACACGATGCCGGTCGGAACCTGGACGGAGACCTGGTTTGGCGCACCGGTTGCGACCCAGATCTCGTATCCCACGAGCACACCGCCCATGTTCATCAGGCACAGGAACAGTCCGTGCAGCAGGGATGGTCCGTAGCGGCGCATGTCCGGCCCCGCCTCCTTCATCGCTTCAGTTCGTACGTGACGGTCAGCGGATACGTCTCGCCCCTGGGATAATAGCGCCGCCAGAACACCAGGGGCGAGCCACCGTGCTCGACGACCCGCACCGGCGGCGAGACCGACAGGACCGTGGCCCCGGCCGGCAGCTGAACCTTCAGCTCCTGCAGGCGGTCCTCCGCGTAGTCGCCGTGGTGGGTGAAGGTCCAGACGCCGTCGGCGAACCGGGCGGCGCCCCGGCGCACGGCGCGCACCATGATCTCCACGCTCTCGCCGGGCATCACCGGCACCGCGAAATCGACGATGACGTCGTGGACGTCGGTGCCCCGGCGCGGTTCGAGACGGTGCGCCAGGCGGTTGCCGTAAGCGTCCAGGGCGACCATGTCCTCGTACATGTACAGCTCGTGCGGCGCGGCGCCCCAGCTGAACCAGGTCAGCAGCTTCTTGCCCTCGTTGTCGACGCTCATGGACTGCCAGATCTCCAGGTCGCCGTCGGGCAGCACGCGCCGGTACGAGTTGGTGTGGATCAGCCGTTTCGCCTTGCCGACGGACCATGCGTCCGCGCGGCCGTCGACCGCCGCGATCTCGTCGCCGCGCAGTTCGTAGAGGGTCTCGTCGGCCTGCAGCAGGTACAGGCCGTCGGTCACAGGCCGCAGGACGCCGGTCAGGGTGCGGCCGTCGGTCAACTCCACCTCGACCGTGTCCGCCGCCGCGCAGCAGGTCGCCAGGACCGCCAGGATCAGGATCATCACCGTATTGCGGATCAGCATGTCTTTCCCTCCTACAGGAAACCGCCTTCGAGAACCAGCCCGTCCTCCTCCAGCTCCGTGAAGGCGCCCAGGATCTCCCCGTCGACGACGAGGGCCACGGCGCCGGGGCGGGAGAAGGCGTCGGCGCCGCCGGCGGGACGGCGCGATCCGTCCAGCCTGGCGATCACCTGCCCGAGCACGATGACCGCGAGCACCGCGGCCGCCGCCCAGGCGGTCCACAGGGACCTGCGCCCGGAATGCTTGCGCTCGAAGCGGACCGTCCTGCGGGGGGAACTCCCGTCGAGGATCTCCTGGCGCAGGTCGTCGGGCGCCGTCTCGCGCAGCGCCGCGCGCCATCGATCCCGTTCGTTTCGCCGTACGGCGACGAGGTCCGCGCAGCTCTCGCACGCGGCGAGATGGGTGTCGCAGCCCTCGCTCTCGGTCTCTGGCAGTTCTCCGTCCAGGTAGGCGGTCAGCTTGTCGCGCAGGTCTTCACAGCGCATGGCCGGTCCTCTCCAGTTCGCGGCGCAGACGTTGCGCCGCATGGTGTTTGCGTGAGGCGACGGTGCCGGGCGGGATGTCCAGGACCTCGGCGATCTCCTCGTACCGCAGCCCCTCGATCTCCGACAGCAGGAAGACCGAGCGGTGGGTCTCGTCGAGGGTCGCCAGGGCGGCGTCGAGGGCGGACCGCAGCTCTGCGCGGTCCAGCTCGCGGTCTGGCGGGGGGGCGTCGGGAACGTCCCGTCCTCCCATGTCCAGGGGCACGATGCGGCGCCGCTGCGTGCGCGTCTGCCGCAGATGCGACATGGCCGCGTTGCGCGCCGCCGCGAAGACGTAAGCCGCGTGCGGCAGGCCGTCCCGGTCGATCCGTGCGCGTCCCTCGGCCATGGCGCCGCGCAGGCGCAGGAAGGTCTCGTGCGCGATGTCGCGGGCCAGGTCGGCGTCGTGCAGCAGCGCGCGCAGGAAGCGCCAGACGCGGTCCAGGTCGCGGTCGACCAGACGCGCGAAGGCGTCCTCGGTCGAGATACGTTCCCTGCTCCGGTCTTGCGCTGCCAGCGTGAGCATCATGCCTCCAGGTTAGCACCCCGTGTACCGTCGTCACCCCTATAGACGCCCGGGCAAGGGTTTTCTTCATGGCGGATTTCATCGCATGGTCGAAGGGGACGTATATGGCGTTTCACGAGCCGGCCCGCTACGTCTCGTGGGGCGCCCTATACGTTTCCATGGCCATCCGGAAAGTTCGTCGTGAAGAAACGCCCGTGTATATGGGGGAGGGGCGTACGTCCTTCGGCGAGGGGTCTACCTCGCGAGCACGACCTTCGTGAAGTTGAGCAGTCCCGCTCCCGCGGCGCGCACCAGGTACACGCCGCTGGCCAGCGGCCGTCCCGCGTCGTCGGTGCCGCCCCAGACCAGGCTGTGCGGACCGGCCGACAGAACGCCGCCGTGCAGCGTGCGCAGGGTGCGTCCCTGTAGATCGTGGACGGTCACCTCGACGTGGGCGTCGCGCGGCAGGTCGAAGGAAACGGAGGTGCGCGGGTTGAATGGGTTGGGGTGGGCGCGCAGTTCCAGGCCGAGGGTGTGGGGCACGCCGTCGCCGATGCCGGTGCCCGGGCTGTCCAGCAGCCACTCGCTCGCGTTCAGGAAGAACTCCCGGTTGTCGCTGCCGACCTCGGTCCAGTTGTCCTCGTGCGTCTCGCTGCCGGTGCCGTCGGCGCAGCTGGACGAGTCGCCGAAGCCCACGATCTTGCCGTCGCCGTAGCGGGACCAGGCGGCCACGTGGGGGGAGCCTTCGTCCTTGCTGATCAGGGCGCCCACGTCGCTCAGGTGGGGGTTGGCGGTCGGCCACAGCGACATCACGTCGCCCACGTGGTAGATCACAGCCGATACGTCGCCGTAGGAGCCGTGGATCACGGGGTTCTGGGGGTCGCCGGTCACGTTGGTGAAGGTGCCGGTTATCGAGTTGTTGCCTTCGTCCTTCACGTGGAAGTGCAGGCAGAACAGGGCGCCGCAGAAGGTCTCGGAGTCCGCGCCCACGGGATCGGTGATGTGCGGCACCGCATACCCGCCGAAGATGCTCGGGCTGTCCCAGCCGTTGCCGTTGCGGTCGCTGGCGTTGTGGTTGGCGACCACGAACAGGGAGCCGCCGTCGTAGACCCACTGCCCGAGCGCCGCGATCTCGGCCGCGCTGAAGGTGTCCTGGGGTTCGACGATCACCACCATGTCCACGTCGGCGAGCAGGGCCGCCGAGAAGTAGGCGGTGTTGCTGCGGATCGTGTGGCCGGCCAAATACAGCTCGTAGCCCCAGCTCGAGAGCTGCCCGTTCCAGGACGTCTCTCCGGTCGGTGCGGCGGGGTAGGGATCCGGGTGGTTGTCATCCACGCGCCAGTTGCCGCCGGTGCCGGCGTCCTGGTCGTGCATGTGGTCGAAGAGGACGACGCGGCCCGGAGTGCCCGGTCCCTGGATCCAGACCGTGTAGAAGCTCGCGGGCGCCCCCGCCGGCGCCGTGGACTCGGCGCTCTCGTCGTCGCGGGCCCAGACATAGTAGTCGAAGTCGACGTTGCCGGGCTGGTCGGGGAAGACCGTCTCGTAGACGCCGCCGCCGGTATGGGCCATGGCCTGATAGGCGAACGCGCCGCCGTCGGTCCGGTAATAGCACCGCGCCGCGGACACCGTCCCGTCGGTGTCGGTGATGGTGGCCGAGACGGTCAGGTCGTCGCCGGCCTGGGGGCTGGCCGGCGCCAGGTCGACGCCGCCGATCAGGGGCGCCAGGTTGCCGGAGCCGGTGTCCTGGTCGCAGTAGAGTTCCACGTACTCGTAGGTGTAGTCGTCGGGATCGGTGACCTCGCTGATCACCATGCCCGAGAACACGCCGTCGGGCGCCTCGACGCCGGAGCCCGGCGACGGCGTCTCGTTCACGACCGACCAGGCCAGGGTCTCGGGGGCGTTGCGGTGGTAGGAGCGCCTGGTGGTGGTGACGGCGTCGGTGGGCCCGTCCACGGTGGCGCCGCCGCCGTTGCGCAGCTCGTAGGTCTCGTCGCCGTTGATCATGGGCGCCGAGTTGCTCGAGCGCAGGAAGACCACGTTGGAGCCCAGCGTCACGCCGTAGTAGCTCTCGAAGGAGGTCTGGTCCTGGTCGCGACAGATGATCACGTAGCCGCCGGGCTCGACGAACGTGCCCGCGGGGATCGTGAAGGTCTGGGTCGAGCTCTCCTGTTCCAGGGTCCAGTCGCCGAGGTCCAGCGGCGCTTGGGCGGGCGCGGCGGTCGCGAGCAGGAAGACGGCGGCGTACACGGCGGCCGCTCTCACGGCCGGCGCGAACGTAGAACGTCGGATACCCATCGGGCACTTCCTCGGGTTCGGGTTGGGGGGTGGCGGGGGCCCCCGGGCCCACATGAGAAGTGAAAAGGCCGGACGAATCTGGCGTGAAGCAATAATTATATCATACGCAATACCTCATGGCAAAAGGAGGCGCGATTGTCGTTAAACCGGGAGGCGTCGCTGCCGATGAATAGTAAAGGCGTACTGCGAGTTACATCATATGTCACGACGTCGGGGGGGCGGATGACGCCGGGACAGGGAGCGGGCATGAGCGACGTAGATTATCTGTGCGTGCTGCTGGTCGAGGATCGGGACGAGGACGCGACCCGGATTCAACGAATCCTGGCTGGTTGCCGGGACATCCAGTTCGTCGTGGAACAGGTGGGCACGGTCGACGAGGCGTGCCGGTCCCTGGCGGACGACACCTACGACATCGTCCTGCTCAACGACCAGGTGGGCGGGACCACGGGTTTCGATCTTGTCGAGACCCTCGACCAGGGCGACCCCTTCCTGCCGCCGATCATCATGATCGCCGAACACGAGGATCGCGGAGTGGACCTGGCGGCCCAGGACGCCGGGCTGGCCGATTATCTGGTCAAGCGCCATCTCAATCCCTCGCTGCTGGAACGGTCCATACGCTACGCCCTGGAGCGCAAGGACAACGAGCACAAGCTGCAACGGCTGGCCTACTTCGACCAGCTCACCGAACTGCCCAACCGCGCCCAGTTCAACAACCTGCTCGTCGAGCGCATCGACGCCGCAGCGGCAGCCGACTCCTCGTTCGCCCTGATGCTGCTCGACCTCGACCACTTCAAGAACGTGAACGACACGCTGGGCCATCCCGTCGGCGACGAGCTGCTGCAGAGGGTGGCGCAGAGGCTGCAGCTCTGCGTGGAGCACGGGGACTTCGCGGCCCGGCTCGGCGGCGACGAATTCGTCGTCGTGGGGCAGAACGACCGTCCCTGGGACGAGGTCAAGGCCCTCGTCGCGGAGATCATCTCGTCCCTGTCCGAGATCTATCGACTGTCCGCCCACGACATCACGACGACCACCAGCGTCGGCGTCGCCGTCTTTCCCGAGGACGGGACCACCTACAGCGACCTGCTAAAGAACGCCGACCTGGCCCTCTACAGGGCCAAGGACGCCGGCCGCGGCACCTGGCGCCTGTGCGACCGCGAACCGGTGACGGCCTAAGCCAGAACGCCGCCGCAGACGAGATCGGCCCGCCGCCGGGGACATCCCCTCAACGCATCATTTCGAAGAGCGTGAACGCGCCCACCTGCGACCTGAGCGCGGCGAAGCGGGCGAGGTAGCGCAGCTCGGCCGCGTCGCCGCCCCTGACCAGCACGTAGTCGAAGCGGTCGCGGACCCCGGGCACGGTCTCGAGCACGCGACGGGGCGCGAAGGGCCCGTCGATCCCGAAGGCCCGGCGGTACAGGGGGTCCTTCAGGCCGAGCGGGATCCAGTCGAGCCCTGCGTAGAAGGTCATCCACGGGCTCACGCCGCCCTTGCGGACGTGGTAGTAGGAGCCGAAGTGCGCGTAGGGGCTGCTGAAGGGGATGACCCCGTCGCGGACGTAGAAGGGTTCGATCACCTCGCTGCGCGGGTCGCACAGGATGGGCAGTACCCGCCGGTCCTCCGCCATCTCCTCGATCAGGTCGAAGAGCGGCGCGATCTCCCGGTCGAACGCCCGGTGCATCCGCAAAACGCCCAGCGCGGAGACGGCGCAGAGGGCGACCACGAGGATCCTGCCGCTCCGGCCCCGGGTCATCGCGGCGCCGGTCGCCAGGAACAGGGCGGCCCAGAAGAACGGGGCGATCCGCAGGTCGAGCCAGACGGTGGCGCCGTCGGCGAACGGCGCCGCCAGATAGGCGGCCAGAAAGACCGCGGCCGCCAGCCAGGCCGGACGGAACCGGGTGGCGCGTCCGTTCCCGTCGCCGCCGGGGGCGGCCCCGGCCGCGGCGGACGCCTTTCGCCGCGCCGTCACGAGCGTGGTCGCGACGAGGGCCAGCGCCAGGCCGGCAGCGAGGTACAGCGCGCCGTTGTCGGGATTCTCCAGCAGCATGACAGGCGTGCGCAGCAGGTATTCGAGCTTGAAGTCCAGCGGCAGGCGGAGCGTGCCGGCGGCGCCCCGGCCGCCGAGCCACCACGTCGCGAGCAGGGTCAGGGACGGGGCGAGCGCCGCCGCCAGGTAGGCCAACCGGCGCCGTCGGAC
>JAHIYU010000146.1 GCA_018814885.1 bacterium
CCTGGCCCAACCCGGCCAACCCCCGAGCCAGTTTCTCGTTCACCGCATTCCCCGGCGAACGGGTGCGCATGGACGTCTGCGACCTGCGCGGCCGGCGCCTGCGCTCGCTGGCCGCGAGCGCGGACGCCGACGGCGAGGGGGCCCACGTCTTCGACGGTCTGGACCGTGCGGGACGCCCCCTGCCCTCCGGTTCCTACCTGGTCGTGATCCGCGGCTCCGGCGGGGAGGCGTCGCGGAGTTTCACGCTCGTGCGTTGAGCGCGCGCATCCGGGCTGCTATGATGACGCGGTCGGGATCATCCCTGAATCAGCCGGGCGCGAACCCGGGAGGTGCACATGGCCAGGATCTACACACGCACGGGTGACGGCGGCGAGACATCGCTGATCGGCGGTTCTCGCACGGGCAAGGCGGACGTACGCGTCGATCTCTACGGGGAGGCGGACGAACTGAACTGCGCCCTCGGCCTGGCGGCCGCTTTCCTGTCCCGCGCCGACGACGCTCGCCCGGACCTGTCGGCCCGCGCCGCGCTGTTGTGCGGGGAGCTGGCGGCGATACAGTCCGGGCTGTTCGACCTGGGCGCCGTGCTCGCAGATCCGGAGCGCTGCGAGCGGCTGGCGCGCGAGGACGCCGGGATACCGGGCATCGCCGCGGCTACCCTCGAGCGGAGCATCGACCGCCTCGAGGAGGATCTGCCGCCCCTGGGCGTGTTCATCGTGCCCGGCGGTTGCGAGGCGGGCGCGGCCCTGCACGCGGCCCGCGCCGTCAGTCGGCGCCTGGAACGGCGGGCGGTGGCGGCTGCGCAGGAAATCGCGTTGCCGCCGGCGGCGCTGCGCTGGTTGAACCGTCTGAGCGATTGGCTGTTCGTGGCGGCGCGCTGGATCAACGCGGCCTGGGGCGTGCAGGAGACCCCGTGGCGTCCGTCGCGGGGCGGTGGCTGAGCGGGGATCTCGCCGGGTCTTCCCGTCCCGGCTCGTCCGGCCGCGCGGTGCCGGAGGGCAGAACGGTCGAGCCAAGATAAAGGGGGCCCCGTCCAACGCGGAGCCCCCGTTCTATCAGCGTAGCGAGCTTCTCAGTCCACCATGGAGATGGCTTCGGTCGGACACTCTTCCACGCAGGCCTCGCAGTCGGTGCACATGTCATGATCCACGACGGCTATCTCGTCGCCGTTCATGGAGATGGCCTCGGTCGGGCAAGCCTCGACGCAGGATTCGCAGCCGGTGCATTCGTCGGCGTTCACTAGAGCAGGCATGAGAGGCTCCTTGTCTCGAATTTTGTCGCGAAGGTCTCTTTCGACGGCAAGATTGTGCGGACGGTCCCTGAAGTCAACCAAGATTTCTTAACTCGTGATATTGATTGCCGGACTCACCAAGGGCTTCAGAAGCTGCGTCTGGTGCCCCGGTTCAGCAGCAGGATCACCGCGGCCGCCAGCAGCGCCAGATCACGCAGCAGCAACGAGAGGCCTACTGCGTGTCCACCCTTGGTGTGGAAGCAGCCGCAGGAAATATCCAGATCGCGCGCCAGGGCGGCGAGGATCGCGGCCATGAACATCGCCGTCATCAGGGCGATCAACAGGGCTGCGCCCCGCCGTGCGAATCCCATGATCATGGCCAGGCCGGCCACCAGCTCCAGCCAGGGCAGGTAGAGCGCCAGCGGGTGCAGGACGTCGGCGCCGAGGATCCGGTAGTGGGAGACCGCCTGGGCGAAGGCCGCGGGATCGAGGATCTTGTCCAGGGATGCGTAGACGAAGGTGCCGCCGATCAGGAAGCGCAGGAGCAACTCGAGGTAGTCGGGGAGGATCAACCCCCGCTTGGCGACCGCTTCACTCATGACGCGTCTCCGGGCCGGGCGCCGGAGGATCCGTGACCGCGCCGCCGGCCCCGGCCCAGGTCTCGAGATCGCCTGACATCAGGGTGATGTCGCCGAACCCCCTTTCCTGCAGTCGCGAGGCGACGGCGCTGATCATCAACAGGTTGCCGTCGCCGAACAGGAGCAGCGGATCCTCGTGCGGGAGGAAATCGTAGACCTCGCGCAGGTCTTCCTCGAAACGCGCCTGGCTGATGGGGAAGGCTCCCGGTATGCGGCTCGCCCGCGGGTCGGCCGGGCGCGTGTCGATGAAGATATGGGAATTGTCCTCGTAGAGGGCGACCGCCGCGGCCGCGTTGGTCACCGGGAAGCCCAGATCCAGCTCGTAACTGGCCAGATCCGCGCGCAGGGGAAGCCGCGGCGGACGCAGGGCCCAGTTGAGCGCGGCCAGCACCAGCGTGGCCAGCAGGAGGGCGGCGGCCTCGCGCAGGACGTGCCGGGGATGGTAAAGGTTGATCTTGCCCCTGCTGGAGGTCATCGCAGCCCGCTACAGCTTGAGGAGATACATGACGGATGCGCTCAGTTCCGGATAGTCGGGGTGATCGGTGAAGACGCGGAGCATGCCCTTCATCCTGCCCCTGGCCGACACGGCGCGTTCGTCGCTGATCGGCAAGGGCGTGCCCTCGATCGTCACGGCGACCGCGTTGATCGCGGGGTTGGGCTGGATATCCTTCACCTTGAAGCCCGGCAGGTCGATCTCCGCTCCCGTCACGCCGATGTCGAAACCGCGCTGGATCCTCACCGTGAAAATGTGCGAGACGACCTCGTTGCGCTGCAGGTAGCGCAGATTCACCTGTTCGGGATCGAGCACCACGGGGGCGACCACGGCCCCGCCCACCTCGATGTTCACGCTCGTCCGTTTCGGCACGTTGGTGTCGAACGAGACGATCTCGCGGAAAGTGCCGAGGGGAGCGTCGGGGCGCACGGCGATCACCACGGTCTTCTCGCGGGGGTCGCCGGACGCGGCGTCCTCGATCGTCACGTCGAAGAGTTCCGGGCGGAAGCGCGCCGGTTCGATCGTGAGCACCGCGACATCCTCGGTGGAGAAACTGAGGGTCTCGGCCTGGGTGACGCCCACGGGGAGTTTCCGGAAGGTGATGATGTCGGTGGGCGGCATGATGGCCAACGCCGCGTGGACGTCGGCGCGGATGGCGACGTCGATCAAGCTGTGGAACGGGTCGCTGGAATGCACTTTCACGTACTTGATCTGCTCGCCCTGGAACTTCTGGCTGTTGAAGGTGATGGTGACCTCGGTGCTCTGGCCGGGAGCCAGGATATCGATGGGCGGCGTGGCCGCCGTGCAGCCGCAGGTGGTCTCGATCTCGCCGAGGTGCAGGGGGGCGTCGCCGATGTTGCGGATGATCAAGCCGGCCGATGCGGCCTCGAACTGCTCCATCTTGCCGAAATCGAGCTCCAGGGGTTCGATGGAGATCGAGGGCTGACCCTGGGCGACGACGGGCGGGGCCGTGGCGAGCAGGTGCAGGCAGAACAGAAGCGCCAGGCCGGCGGTGGTTCTGTTGGCGGTCATCCGGGCGTTCTTCATCGACATCCATCCTTGACTGATCTATGGTTCCCTGGTCGGAGCACATGAAAACAGTCGGGATCGTATCAGGTTCCCGACGTTCGACCTAAGCCGACCAACAATGTCATACATTTCCGGTGGGGCGGCAAGTCCCGCCCCGCCGGGAACAGGGGATGATGATGGCGTCCGCGTCCGGTGTCGAATCCTCGGTCAACTACCGCCGGCTCGGCATCGCCATGCTGTTCCTGGCGATCATCGTGAGCCTGGGCACGATGGCCCTGGTCAAGGTCGAAGGCTTCACGGCCATGGAAGCCTTCTACATGACCGTGATCACCCTGAGCACGGTCGGCTTCGGCGAGATCCACCCGCTTTCGGACAACGGCCGCATCGTCGTCACCCTGATGATCATGTGCAGCGTGACGCTGATCGCGTACCTGTCCGTGGCCATCGGGGGCATCGTGGTGGAAGGGCACCTGCACCGTTTCCTCGGAGGAAGAATAATGCGGAAGGAACTCGACAAGCTGAACGGGCACTACATCGTCTGCGGCTACGGACGCATGGGGCGGATCGTCTCGGACGAGCTCCTCGGCGAGGGTACCCCGCACGTGGTGGTGACGGACGACGCCGAGGACGCCGAGGAGCTGCGGCGCGACGGCAGGCTGGTCGTGCACGGCGACGCCACCGACGACGAGGTCCTGGAACAGGCGGGCATCAAGCGCGCCCGCGGCCTGGTCGCTTCGGTGTCCAGCGACGTCGCCAACCTCTATATCACCCTCTCGGCGCGCGAGCTCACTTTCGTCGACAACCCCGGGCTCTTCATCCTGGCCCGCGCCGACGACGAGAAGGCCATCCGCAAGATCAAGCACGCGGGCGCCAACCGCGTGGTCTCGCCCTATCAGATCGGCGGCAACCGCATGGCGATGGCCCTGCTCCGGCCCACGGTGTACGACTACCTGGAGGTCATCTCGCAGCGGAGCGACATCGAGCTGGGCATGGAGGAGATGAAGATCGGCCCCGCGTGTACCCTGGCAGGCAAGCGCCTGCGCGAGACGCCGTTGCGCCAGGATTACGACATCATCGTCATCGGCATGCTCGGCAACGACGGGAAGATGGTCTTCAATCCCGGGCCCGAGCAGGAACTCGTCGAGGGCGACCGGCTGATCATTCTGGGCGGCAAACGCAAGATGGAGCGCCTGCAGCGGGATCTCAACCTGTAGCTCCGTCGGTGGCCGCCCTCCGCGTTGATGGGTACCTTGACGGTCTGGAAACACGACCCATCATGCGGGAGGGAACAGATGAGCGGGAAGATACACGACAGCATCCTGGACCTCGTCGGCAACACGCCCCTGGTGAGGTTGCCGAAGCTGAACCGCACCAGGGCCGATCTGCTCGCCAAGCTCGAGTTCGCCAATCCCATGTCCAGCGTCAAGGACCGCATCGGGCTGGCCATGATCGAGGCCGCCGAGCGGGACGGCCGGCTCGCCCCCGGCGCGGAGGTCATCGAACCGACCTCCGGCAACACAGGCATCGCCCTGGCCTTCGTCTGCGCCGCCAGGGGCTACAAGCTCACCCTGACCATGCCCGACAGCATGTCGATGGAGCGGCGGGTCATCCTGCGCGCCTTCGGCGCCGAGCTGGTCCTCACGCCCGCCGCCGAGGGCATGCCCGGCGCCGTGCGCAGGGCCGGCGAGCTGCTCGCCGTGCGCCCCGGCGCCTTCATGCCCCAGCAGTTCGACAACCCGGCGAACCCCGAGATCCACCGCCGCACCACCGCCGAGGAGATCTGGCGCGACACCGGCGGCGAGGTGGACGCCCTGGTCGCGGGCGTGGGCACCGGCGGCACCCTGACCGGCGTGGCTTCGGTGCTCAAGGAGAGGCGACCCGGTTTCAAGGTCGTCGCCGTGGAGCCGGCGCTCTCGCCGGTGCTGTCAGGCGGCGAGCCCGGGCCGCACAAGATACAGGGCATCGGCGCCGGCTTCGTGCCGGGCGTGCTGGACCCGGGCTTGATCGACGAGATCATCCGGGTCTCCAACGAGGAGGCCATGACGACGGCGCGGCGCGCCGCCACCGAAGAGGGCCTGTTCGTGGGCATCTCCTCGGGAGCCGCGCTCTTCGCCGCGCTCGCCTACGCCGAACGTCCCGAGAACGAGAACAAGCGGATCGTGGTCATCATCCCGAGCTGCGGCGAGCGGTACCTGTCCACGGACCTGTACAAGGACCTGGCCCACTGATCGGAGGCGACATGGCTGAGGAGTGCGCGGACAGGCTGCAGAAGCTCGCGCGTAGAATGGTGAGCACGTATCAGGGCGCGGGCGGGATCAACCGTATCGGCGATACGGAGCTTCCCTCCCTGTCGCGCGTGGACGCCGTGCTGTCGCGTCTGTTGACGGTCGTTTTCCCGGGTTACCGCGGCGGCCGGATCAGCGCCCGCGCCTGCATGGAGACGTTCGTGGCCTCGAACCTGGACGCCGTCTTCGTGGAATTGTCGGCGATCATCGAGAACACGCTGTCCTTCTGTTCCCGCGAACCGGTGCACGCGCCGCGCCCCCTGCCGGCCCCCCGGGACGGGGAAAGCGTCGGCGACGTCGCCGAGCGCGTGGCCATCGATTATCTCGACCGGCTGCCCGATGTGCGCGGACTCGTCAAGAGCGACGTCGAGGCCGCCTTCGAGGGGGACCCCGCCGCCATGAGCCGCGACGAGGTGATCCTCTGCTACCCCGGCCTGCTGGCGGTGACCGTGCATCGCCTGGCGCATCCCCTGTACGAGCTGGGCGTGCCGTTCGTGCCGCGCATCATGAACGAATGGGCCCACGCGCGCACAGGCACCGACATACATCCCGGCGCGGCGATCGGTCCCAGCTTCTTCATCGATCACGCCACCGGCGTGGTCATCGGCGAGACCTCAGAGATCGGTTCCCGCGTGAAGATCTACCAGGGGGTGACCCTGGGCGCCCTGAGTTTCCGGCGGGCGCCGGACGGCTCGCTGGTCAAGGGCGGCAAGCGCCATCCCACCATCGAGGACGACGCCACCATCTACGCCAACGCCACCATCCTCGGCGGCGAGACGGTGATCGGGCGGGGAGCGGTGATCGGCGGCGGCTGCTGGGTCACCAAGTCGGTACCGCCCGGCGTGACGGTCATGACCCATACGCACACCGATCGGAGCTGACCGGAGAGGGCGTGCCGTCCCTTGATCGGCCGCGCCGGGTACGATACTTTCATGCCTCGCCCGCAGGCACCATCCCAGGGAGGCGCGGTTTCATGCATCACGACCCATCTCCGGTCCCGCTTCGCACCGGCGGCGCGGGGATCGGCTCGCGCATCAAGGTATTCATGACATTCCTGTGCCTGGCCGTCGCGGGATTCGTCTCCGCCCAGCCCCCCGACGAGGGTGACCGCGAGTACGGCTGTCTGGCCGCCGCCAAGCACACCCTCGCGGCCGACAAGACGTCCAGCCCCGTGGCCGCGAACACGATCAACTACGACGTGCGCGAATACCGACTCTCGGTGACGCTCGACCCCGACGCGACCGAGTACACGGGCGAGGTGTACGTGCGTTTCGCCCCCGTGCTGCAGGATTTCAACGAGTTCGTCCTGGACGTGGTGGGCCTCGAGGTGCTGTCCGTCACCGGCGGCGACGGCTCCCTGGCCTTCGTGCAGGCCGGCGATTCGGTGGTCGTCGATCTGCCGCTGGCGAAGCTGGGCGCGGACGACAGCGTCACGGTCGCCTTTCGCGGCGAGCTGGTGGAGTACAACCGCGAGGGCCTCGGCAAATGGACCCACGACTGGGACGTCCCCGCCGACAGCGGCCCCTGCATCGCCACCTTCAGCGAGCCGGAGTTCTCGCGGACCTGGTGGCCGTGCAAGGACCGCCCCTACGACAAGGCGCCCGCCACCATCATCATCACCGCTCCCGACGATCTCACCGCCGTCTCCAACGGCCTGCTGGAGAGCGAGACGGACAACGGCGACGGCACGCGCACCTGGGTCTGGGTGGAGTCGCATCCCATCGCGCCGTACCTGATCTCCGTCGCGGTCAGCGATTACGTGCACTTCGGCGAATTCTGCCTCACGCCCGTCAGCGCCATCGACCTCGACCACTGGGTCTTTCCCACCGATTCCCTGAACGCGGCGGTCGACTTCGCGCCGCTGTGCGACATGATCGACTTCATGGAGGGCCTGGTCGGTCCGTACCCGTTCGCCGACGAGAAGTACGGCCACGCCGAGTACCTGAACACCTCCAGCGGCGCCATGGAGCACCAGACGGTCACCAGCTACGGCGCATCCCTGATCACCGGCAACAACAGCAAGGACTGGATCGTCGTCCACGAGCTAGCCCACCAGTGGTTCGGCGACTCGCTCACGCCCGAGACCTGGCCCGACATCTGGCTCAACGAGGGTTTCGCCACCTACAGCGAGGCACTCTGGCAGGAGCACCTGCACGGCCTGGACGAGACGGGCGAGCTGGGCGGCTACTTCTGGAAGATGCGCCGCCTGCACTGGGGCAACGACTGGATCGGGCAGACCACCGTCTACGATCCCTTCCCGGTCCTAGATCGCGTCGTCTACGACAAGGGCGCCTGGCTGCTGCACATGCTGCGCGGGCGGATCGGCGACACCGCCTTCTTCGACCTGCTCGAGGACTGGGCCACCGCCGGCGGGCGCCCCGGGGGCGTGGTCGACACCGGCGCGTTCGTCGCGCTGGCGAGCGCCCACCACGGCGCGGACCTGAGCGCCTTCTTCGACCCCTGGCTCTACCGGAGCACCGTGCCCCACCTGGAGATGGACGTCTCGGTGGACGGCGGCTTCGGCGTGGGTTCCGAGCTCACCGTGAGCCTGACCGACCGCAGCGGCGTGGTCTTCGACAACGTGTACCCCCTGCGGGTGACCACCGATGCCGGCGAGGAGTGGCGTCCGTTCCGCCTGGTCGGCGCCGCGAAGACGGAGGTTTTCGGTTTCGGCAGTCCCGTCCAGGAGGTGGCGCTGGACCCTCTGGGCTGGGTGGCGTGGCGCTCGGCCGCCGAGGCGCAGACGGCGCTGCGCCTCCTGCGCACCTATCCCAACCCGTCGTTCGACGGCGTGCTAGGCGTCGTCTACCGGCTGGAACACGACGACGACCTCGCCCTGCAGATCTACGATGCGCGCGGGCGCCTGGTGTACGAGCGCGACATCGGCCTGGTGCTGGGCACCTTCAGCGAGCAGGAGGTGCTCTGGAGCGGCCGGGACGGCGAGGGCCGGCGCGTGCCGTCGGGCGTGTACTGGGCGCGGCTCGAGGCGGGGGGGGAGTCGAGCGTGATCAAGTTCTCCGTCGTGCGGTGAGACGCAAGACAGTCGGGAGACTCTCCCCCCCCTATTTCCAGTGCTGCGACATGAACCGCTCAATTTCGGGCAACCCCCCCTGGTACACCAGGTACCCGTTCTGCGGCTCGCGATCGGTGATCTCCCGCGAGATGGGCGTCAGCATGATCTCCTTGATCCGCGTCAGGTCGTCCGTCTGGCCGAGTGCCCAGCCCAGCTTCATGTACGCCACCTCGGGCAGCATGTTGGCCGCCGGCACCACGCCCAGCTCCATGAGCTCGCGTCCGGTCTCGTAGACGTACATCTGCACGTAGCCCCACAGCGTCTGGACGGTCATGTAGACGGCCACGCCTGCCTGGTGGGCCCGCGCGAGCGCCCCGTAGACCGGCCGGTTCACGTGTCCCAGCCCCGTGCCGGCGATCACGATGCCCCGGTAGCCGTTGGCCACCAGGGAGTCGATGATGTCGGGCCGCATGCCGGGGTAGTAGTAGACCAGCGACACGCGGTCGTCGAAGACCGCCGTGATCTTCACGTTCCTGTCCTTGCGGCGCCGCTTGTAGTCGTGCTTCAGCGGCGTGACGCCGTTCTCGTCGACCCGGCCGAGGGGGATGTCGCTCAGCGTCCGGAAGGTCGAGCGGTAGGACGAATGCATCTTGCGCACGCGCGTGCCGTTGTGCAGCAGGCCGTACTCGTCGCTGGTGGGGCCGAACATGCAGACCATGACCTCGGCCATGTCGCTCGTGGCCGCGGTGCGCGTGGCGTTGATCAGGTTGAGCGCGGCGTCGCTGGACGGGCGGTCGCTGGACCGCTGCGATCCCACCATCACGATGGGCACCGGCGAGTCCTGCACCATGAACGACAGGACCGCCGCCGTGTGGTGCATGGTGTCGGTGCCGTGGCCGACGACTATGCCGTCCACGCCCCTGGCGATCTCAGCGCCGATGGCCTCGGCCAGGCCGATCCACTGCTCGCGGGCCATGTTCTCGCTGAAGACGCCGTAGAGCTTCTCGGTCTCCAGGTTGCAGATGTCGGCCAGCTCGGGCACCGAACCGTAGAGCTCGCCGGGGGAGAAGGCGGGGATCACCGCGCCGGTGCGGTAGTCCAGTCTGGAGGCGATCGTGCCGCCGGTGCCGAAGAGCTTCACCCGCGGCTTGCCGGCCTCGTAGGGGAAGTCCTTCTCGGGGATCTTGTAGTTGGCGACCTTGCGCCCGTGGACGGCGATGTCCTCCACCGACCCGCAGTGCAGGCCGACGTTGTAGCCGGTGATCATCTTCAGGACGATGTGCTCGGCGTCCGCGGTCTCGCTGCGGGGCAGGATCAGCCCCGCGAACGCGCCGCGCTCGGTGCGCACGGTCACGTCGCTCCAGACCGGGGCCTCGAAGCGTTTCAGGACCGCCAGCGCGGGGTCGCGGTAGCCCTCGTATTCCTCGCTCACGGCTGCGCCTCCTTCACCCAGGCGGCGACGGTCGCGCCCGGGACGACGCCGCGCAGCCGCTTCATGACCAGGCCCATGACCGTGCGCTCCCGCTTGTCCGGAGCCGCGGGCAGGGCGGACGGCAGGGCCGCGAGTTCCTCCTCGCAAATCCTTCGCGCCAGCGCCGCGTCCAGCGCGGCGGGCGGTTCGTCCTCGCCGCACCAGATGCCCTCCGGCACGGCCTCGCCTGCGTTCACGCGCGCGATCGTCCGTTCCCACCAGTCGCCGGCCGCTCTGAGGCTGGTCGGTCGCGGCACATCCCGGTCCAGCAGCAGCGACGCCAGGCCGGTGGGGGTGAACGGCCCGCCATCCAGGCGCTCCAGCAGATGGACGCAGAGCGCGTAGGCCGGATGGATGGCCAGCCGCGCGGCCAGGTCCTCGCCCACGCCGGCCCCGCGCAGGCGCGCGAGCCTCTCCCAGGGCGGTTCGGGCGGGGTGGCGCCCAGCGCGGCCACGCGGTCGCGCGTCAGGACCACCGGGGGCAGGTCCGTGTCGGGATACATGCGGCTCGGGCCGGGCAGGATGCGCTCGAATCCGTTGGTGTCGTCCGGCAGCGATTGGCGCGTTTCCGACGGCACGCCCTCGACGGCGTCGCGGGCGCGGATCAGGATCTCGCTCGCCGCGGTCCGTACGTCGCGCTCGGGCCCCCAGACGATTATCACGGGCGTGCCGTGCGCGACGTCGCATCTGCGCTCGACGCGGGTCCACTCGGCGCCAGTCAGGGTCTCGGTCTCGCTGGTCGAACAGACGAGGTTGGGCTGGGAGTCGAGGCAGGCCACCACGCGCACGCGATCCGCGAATTCCTTGAGGAAGAAGGTGTGCGGCTGGGTCGGCGTGTTGATCAGGCCCTCGAAGCCGGGCAGCGGCACGGCCGCGGCCCGGGCGCCCGCGGCGAGGGCTTCCCGCAGGTCACGCCAGGCGGTGCCCTGCAGGATATCGGTGACGTCCTGCCAGCGCTCCTGTATCGACTCGGCCGTCACGCCGCGTTCGCGCAGGACGCGGCGGATGGCCAGCAGGCTCCTCTGCCGCAACGCCTCGTTGTGCACCAGGCGCGGGATCTGCTTGATGGACGAGACGCCCTTGATCTCGATCCGGGTGCCGCCGGCGATGCTCACGTTCACGTCCTGGCGGCCGGCGCCGACCCCGGTGCGGACCATCCCCGAGGCCCGCGCCACCCGGCGCAGCAGCTCGCAGACCGCGGCCGCGTCCTCGGGCGTGCGCATGTCGGGCTCGGTGACGGTCTCGATCAGCGGCATGCCCAGGCGATCGGTGCGGAAGACGCGGTCGTGGCCCCGGTCGGTCACCTCGCGGCAGGAATCCTCCTCGAGCGACAGCTGCCGGATGCCGATCCTGCGGCCGGCGTGGGGGATCTCCCCGCTGACGCCGATGATGGCCGTGCGCTGGAAGCCGGTGGGGATGCTGCCGTCCAGGTACTGCTTGCGCGCGATGTGGATCTCGTCGACGACCTGCAGCCCCAGCATCAGGGAGACGGCGATGGAGATGTCCAGCGCGTGGGGGTCCATCTCGAAGGGCGGCGCGTCGTCCATCTCGTAGGTGCAGACCGAATCGTTGTCGAGCAAGTAGGTGATCCGTTTGCGGGTCTTGAACTCCATCAGGGCCGTGCCGTCGTAATCGCCCATCTCCGAGAGGGTGGGGCGCATGTGGCGCAGGATCTCCACGTCGTGATTGCGCGAGTACCGCCCGGCGGGGCAGCGGCAGAAGAGCTTGCGGTCGGTCAGCAGCTGCTGATGGACCTCGAGACCGACCTTGAAACCCAGGGCCGCGTAATCCTCTGCATTCCAGCTGCCATGGACGGGCAGCGGCGCGTGCTGCAGGGGGTCGAATGAAGTGACGTCGCTCATGGGGGTCCAGTCTCGAAGTCGGATTTCGCATCGTCGGCGTAACACCGCGGCAAATATAGACGGTACCGGACGGCCTTCCAACGCCATTTTCCAACCGGCCGCGGTCCGGTCACTCCCCGCTTGACAGGGAAAGTTGTTAGGGTTTATTGTGCTTCTGTGATATTGCTAACAGAATCAGGCCATAATCGTCAGCTCCACTTCTCCGGGCGCAGCGAAGGGTGATCGTCTTGAAGATCGTCAGCAACAGGGGGAAACGCTTCCGAGTGCCCGACGCCACGATCAAGCGTCTCCCGCTCTACCTCGACAAGCTGATCCTGCTCCAGCAGGCGGGCGTGCAGGAGGTCTCGTCCAGGCAGCTGGCGACCTCGCTCGACATCAAGGCCAGCCAGCTTCGTCACGATTTCCACTACTTCGGCGGTTTCAGCAAGCCCGGCCGGCCCTACCAGGTCGACAAGCTGGTGCCGGCCCTGCGCGAGATCATCGGCATCGACATACCTGTCCCGATCGTCATCGCCGGCGCCGGACACCTCGGCAACGCCCTGGCCAACTACCAGAACTTCGAGAGCCAGGGCTTCCCCCTGCTGGGCGTCTTCGACGTCGACGAACGGCTGGTGGGCCGCGAGATCCGGGGCGTGAAGATCCGGCACATGTCCGAGATGCGGGCCTTCGTTAGCGAGCACGGAGTCAAGCTGGGGGTGCTGACGGTGCCCATGCAGGTGGCGCAATCCGTGGCGGATGACATGATCGCGGCGGGCATCACCGGCATCTGGAACTTCACGCCGACGGAGATCAAGGTCCCCGAGGCTCTCATCGTGCGCAACGAGCGCCTGGCCGTGGGCCTGATGTGCCTTAGCTTCAAGACCAAGCGTATCGGCATGCCCGACGAGATGCGCTAGGGCGCCCTCGCCCAAGGCCTGGTCCCGACGCGAAATGGGCGAGCACGATTCCGAGGGTACGACCGGGTGCATCGAGGCTCGATATCCTGAGTACTCCAGCTTCTGATCTTTCTCACCAACGTATGAGGTTCGCGCCCCAGGTGAATCCCGACCCGAAGGCGACCAGCACCAGCAGGTCGCCCCGCTCGAGACGTCCCTCGCGCGCCGCTTCGGCCAGGGCGATGGGGATCGAGGCGGCGGTCGTGTTGCCGTACTTGTGGATGTTGGAGAACACCTGTTGCGGGGCCAGCTCGAAGCGCTTGGCGACGGCCTCGGTGATGCGCAGGTTGGCCTGGTGGGGGATGACCAGGGCGATGTCGTCCCGCGTCGCGCCGCCCTTCTCGAGCACCTCCTCGATGGCCTCGCAGAAGCGGCGCACGGCGTGCTTGAAGACGAGACGGCCGTTCATCCTGGGATGGTGCCGGCCCTCGGCGAGATGCGTTCCGTCGATGCGTCCCGGTACGTGGCAGGACGGCATCTCGCACCACAGGGCGTCGTGGAACTTCCCTTGGCTGTGCAGCGCCGACGCCAGGACGTCGCCGCCTTCGTCGGCGGCCCGCAGCACGGCCGCGCCGGCGCCGTCGCCGAAGAGCACCGCCATGTCGCGTCCCCGGTCGGAGAGGTCAAGGGCCGTCGACTGCACCTCGGCGCCGACGACCAGGGCCGTGTCCGCCTGCTCCGACCTGATGAAGGCGGCGGCGGTCGCCACGCCGTAGATGAAGCCCGTGCACTGGTTGCGCACGTCCAGGGCGGCGACGGGCCCCAGGCCCAGGTCCCGCTGCAGCAGCACGCCGTTGCCCGGGAAGAAGTGGTCGCCGCTGATGGTGGCGCAGATGACGAGGTCGATGTCCCGCGGCCCGACGCCGGCGTCGTCCATGGCCATGCGCGCCGCGGCCGCGCCCAGCCCGGCCAGCGTCTGACCGGGCTCGATCCACCTGCGCTCCCGGATGCCGCTGCGTTCGCGGATCCAGTCGTCGGAAGTGTCGATCAGGCGGGCGAGATCGTCGTTGGTCACGATGCGTTCGGGCAAGTGGTAGCCGGTGCCCGCGAACGACACGTTGCGCATGCCTGCTCCCGTCGTCACCGGTGCGTGATGTAGGTGCTCCTGCCGATCTCGTCCGCGTGGGCCGCGGCCCACGCCTTCGCCGCGGCGTGCGTCTCGAAATAGGCTATCCACACCTTGGTCTGCGCGCCGCCGGTGGTCGATTGCAGGGTCGGCGTCTCCACGCGGAAGCCCTTCTCGCGCAGCCCGACCGCCAGTTCCTGCGCGTTGGCCCGCGTGCCGAAGGAGCCGAGCTGGACGGCCCACTTGCCGTCGGCTCCGGGCTCTCCCGACGAGACCGTCACACCGGCCCTCCGTGTTTGCCGTGTCGATGGCGGTGCCGATTCCGCGCCGGTCCCCGTCGTCGCTCCCGGTTCCTCCGGCACGACCGGCGGCGCCTCCAGGGACAGGTTCACGTCGCTGCTGCGCGGAGGCGCGGGCCGTTCGGTGCTGGCGGCCCCGCTGTCCGCGGCCACCACGGAGAACTGCTCTCCTACAGGCGCCGGCAGGTCCGCGCCGCCCCGTGGCCAGAAGATGAAGACCGCGGCGGCCACGACCACGACGCCTGTCGCGATCATGACCCGGTTGGTGCCGCCGCCGCCGGCGAGACCCCGGCGCCTGATCGGGCGGTATGGCTCCGTGACTTCCTCGTACGCCTCGTCGGGCGGCAACTCCTGACGGGCCGCATCGTCCGCTCGATCCTCGCGGGGTGTTCGTTCTGACATGTCGGCAGGCTCCTTGTTGAGAAACTCCAGCGGCTCGCGGCCGCCCAGGCCGGGAAGGAAGGGCTCGCCGTCGCCGGACGCGTGGTGGGACTTGTGCTTCTCGTCGTTCATCGGTCGATCCCTCCCGTCCCGGATCGATCCGGCCGCAGCAGGCTGAACACCACGGTCGCGGCGAGGGACAGCGCGAATCCCGGCACCAGCTCATAGAGCTGGGATCTCAGGGCCGGGATGTTGTACCAGGCGAGCACCACCGCCGTTCCGGTCAGCAGGCCCGCGATCACGCCCGCGCGGCTCGTGCGCCGCCACCACAGAGACAGCAGCAGGGGCGGCCCGAAGGCCGCGCCGAGTCCGGCCCAGGCATAGAGCACCAGCGAATAGACCAGCGCGTCGGCGCGCCAGGCCAGCAGAAACGCGGCACAGCCGACCGCCAGCGTGGCCAGGCGGCTGATCAGCAGCAGCCGGCCCTGGTCGGCGTCGGGCCGGAGCAGCCGGCGGTAGACGTCCTCGCTGACGGTGCTGGCCGACGACAGCAGCTGCGAGTCGGCCGTGGACATCATGGCGGCGATGGCGCCGCAGATCATGATCACCGCCAGCCATTCCGGCAAGAACTCGCGGGCCATCATGGGCATCAGCTGTTCCTGGTCGACGATCAGGCGGCCTTCGCCCAGGACCTCCGGGCCGAAGTGCGCCAGGCCCGTCAGACCGATCATCACCGCGCCGACGAAGGCCAGCACCGCCCAGGTCACGGCGATGATGCGGCCCTTGCCGACCTCATCGCCGGAGGTGATCGCCATGAAGCGCAGCACGAGATGGGGCTGCCCCATGTAGCCGAGGCCGATGCCCAGACTGCCCAGGGCGGCCGAGATCGCCGCCCATGAGCTCTCGCCCGGCAGGGGCATCAGGTAGCGCAGATCGTATCCGCCCAGCGCGGATTGCAGCCCGGGCAGGCCGCCGACCTCCCCCAGCACCGCCAGCGGCAGCACGACCAGGGTGAAGAGCATGATCACGCCCTGCACCAGGTCGGTCCAGGCCACTGCGTAGAGGCCGCCGGCCATGGTGTAGAAGAGCACCAGCGCCGCGCCGATCAGCATGCCCTGCAGATGCGTCACCCCCAGGTAGTAGTTCAGCACCTTGCCCGCGGCCAGAAACTGGGCCGCCACGTAGAAGGTGAAGAAGAAGAGGATGATCGAGGCGGCGATCAGGCGTATCGATCTCGTCGTGTCTCCGTGGCGGGATTCGAAGTAGTCGGCCAGGGTCAGGGAGCCGAGCCGCTCGGTCTCGACCCGCAACCTGCGCGCGATCGCGAACCAGGAGAAGGCGATCCCGCTCACGCAGCCCACGGCGACCCAGAAGGCGGACATCCCGGAGACGAAGGCGAGCCCCGGCAGTCCGATCAGCAGCCAGGCCGATTCGCCGCTCGCCCGTTCCGAGAAGGCGGCGACCCAGGCGCCGAGCTTGCGGTCGGCCAGCAGGTAGGCGTCCTGGGAGCGGTTGAGACGCACGGCCGCGAAGCCGACCGCCACGGTCATGGCGAAGTAGATCAGGAAACCTGCGATCAGGGGGTTCATGGACTCCTTCCGGCGATGCCGCTGTTCCGTGCGGCCGTCGCCGAGTATAGGGATCAGTCCGCAAGTGGACAACCGCTAAGGCGTGGACTTATGATGCGGCTCTCACTCGTGCCAAGGAGCAGTCATGGGCCGCAAGAAGTATCACGGCCGCCGCGTATCGGCGATGATCTTCGACCTCGACGGGACGCTCATCGACTCGGGGCTGGACATCGCCCTCTCGGCCAATTTCGCGCGCGGCCACTTCGGTCTGGCGGCGCTCGACGAGGCGACGGCGATCTCCTACGTCGGGGACGGCGTGGAGAAGCTCCTGGAACGGGCCCTGACCGTGGACGGCGTCGCGCCCGCGCCGGAGATGGTCGCCGAGGGCCTGGGGGTGTTCCGCGACCACTACGGCCGTCACTGCCTGGACACCACCGCGCTCTATCCCGGCGTCCTCGACACCCTGCTGCATTTCCATCGCCTGCCGATGATGATCGCCACCAACAAACCGCGCGCGTTCACGGATGCCATCCTCGCCGGACTGCACGTGGACGGCGCCTTCCGGCGCGTCGTGACGGCCGACGAAGCCCCCAGGAAGCCCGATCCCGCGCAGCTGGCGATGTGCCTAGACGGACTGGACGTCGCGCCCGCCGAGGTAGCCGTGGTGGGCGACAGCCCCAACGACATCCGTGCGGCCCGCGCCCTGGGCGCGGTGGCCGTGGGAGTGACCTACGGCCTGAAGCCGGCGGGGGTGATCCGCGCCGAGCAACCCGACTTGATCCTGACAGCCTTCGCCGAGCTCCGCGACGCCTTCCCCGCGCGGGACACGCTCTGAGGGGGCGCTGCGCGCGGCGCCGCGTCCCGTCCCCGCCTCCGGCCTTCATGCCTTGACGGCCGGAGGCGCTGCGTTATGCTGGCACGCGAAACCAGCCACGCATCCCTCGACGGGAGGCTTCCCCATGCCGGTCACGCGCCCCCTGTTCACGCCCTTCGCCACCGCGGCGGGGACGATGTGCATCCCTCCCGCGCGCGCCCGCTCCGGCCTGCTCGACTGGGCGCGCGGCTTCAAGCTGGGCACCGCCGGCTACCGCGACCTGCTCGATCCGCAGGACATGCACAGCCCCCGTGTCCCCTTCAACAGCCTGAACGTGGCGGTGATGCTGTACGCGCGGGCGCAGCTCGCCCTCGATGAGGGGCTGGCGCATCTGCACGTGGGCGGCGAGGTGCGGCCCCACACCCGGGAGTTCATCGACCTGGCGGCGCGCATCTACGCGGGCGCCGGCATCGTCGTGCATCTCAGGCCGATCGGTCACGACACGACGCCCATCTGGCTCTCGTCCTTCGGCGTGAACTACGAGGAACTGGACGGCGGCGAGAACTTCACCGCATCCCACAGCCCCAGCTTCAAGGGCGGCTGGAAGCCCATGGACGCCAGCGGCATGCAGTTGCTGGGCCTAGCCCGGCGCATCGCGGACAGGACGCGCGTGCTGGCGCTGCAGGCAGGCGGGGCGGGCCTGGAGATCCCGCTGGCGGCCAGCGACGATCCCCTGATCAAGCGTGATTTCGATCCCCTCGAGCCGTATGCCGCCGGTCTGCGCGCCATCGTGCCCGCGTCCCTGCTGGACGAGATCCCCGCGGCTCGCGAGCGCGGTTTCCGCGCCTCGATCTGCACCGAGGGCGGCAGCATGGCCGCGACCGCGCGGCGGGTCTTCGCGCAGCTCGGCATCGGCTGCGACGGGGACGGTCCCGTAGCGTTCACCCACGAACAGGAATCGAGCGACTACCACGGCATCGGCATCGTCGACGGCGTGAACCACGGCGTCGATCCCGGCAAGTGGCAGGTCTACAAGCATATCGGCGCGCAGGCGACTCTGCGCGATCGATCGGCCGACGTGGTCTTCATCTGGGATCCCGACGGCGATCGCTTCAACATGGTGACCGTCGCGCCTGCGGCGCGCGCGCAGGACGCCCGCGCGGCCGGTCTCGAGGTGGATCCTCTGGACCGGGATCGCTGTCTGGTCTTCTTCAGGCCCAACCAGATCTACTTCATGCTCGCCGCCGTCAGGCTCGAGACACTGCACGCGGAAGGCAGGCTCGACGACGTCGACTGGATCGTCGCCACGACCTGGCCCACCAGCCGCAGCATCGGCGAGCTGGCCGAGACGTTCAACCGTCTCCACGGCGCGTCGCTGAAGACCCATCGCGTGCCGGTCGGTTTCAAGTATTTCGGCGGCCTCGTGGCCGATCTCGAGCGGCAGCTCCTGGACGCCGACCAGGACGCCCCGCCGCCGACCACGTCCGCCACCGATGTCACCGGCGACACGGTCGCCTTCGGACCGCGGCCGCGCCTGGCGATCATGGCGGAGGAGAGCGGCGGCGCGGCCATGGGACCGGACGATTGGATGTTCAGCCGCCACGAGCGGCGCGCCACGCTGGCCATCAAGGAGAAGGACGC
The DNA here is from genome assembly GCA_018814885.1 of bacterium. Classification (NCBI taxonomy): domain Bacteria; species bacterium. Next base: position 18,724 of record JAHIYU010000146.1, read on the forward strand.
CATGCAGATCGGCGTCATGTCCCTGGGCCTCGCCGCGCGCCTGCACCGCGAGGAGAAGAGCTTCGCCGATTTCTACATGGACCGGCTCGACCGCTACGGCATCGTCCACCGTTTCTACGAGCGCCAGGACGTGACCCTCTACGACGAGTCGTTGCGCGGCGAGGAGCGTGCCGCGGCGCAGGCCGCCGGCAACCGGCGCAAGGAGGAAACGGTGGCCTTCTTCGGGAGCCTGGCGGGACGCCCGGCCGCCGAGGTGGCGACAGAGCTGCGCCGGCGATTGCCCGCGGGAGCGGTCCTGCCGGAGGTCGCCCGCTGCTTCGACGCCGGCGACGGCACCCTGATCGAGTTCGACGGGCAGTGGTTCGAGCTGCGCGCCAGCGGCACCGACGCGGTCCTGCGCTATTACATGGAAGGGAACGACCCGCAGCGCGTCGGCACCCTCAACTCGGCCTTCGTCGCGCTGGACATATGAAGAGAAACCTTCATCTCGTCAATATCGAATGGTGCCGAACAGCTCCACGCCCTCGAACGCGGGCTCGAACTTGCAGACGCCGCCCGCGCAGAGGTAACCGCCCAGGCGCTTGCCCGCCCACATGGTGAACATGGCGCCGTCGTCCGTCACGTAGCTGATCTGGGCGGCGGGGAATGGCCCTTCCTCTTCCAGGAAGTCGCGCTGGGCCGCGTACTTGTTGTTGGTCTCGAGAATGGCGGCGAAGGTCCAGTTCGGCGCCGTGGCGTACTCGAGCGTCGTGAACTGCTGGTCGTACTCGCCGTTGCCGCCGAACTCCGTGCCGGGATCCCGCGCGTGCTGGTGCTCGAACTTGAGCGTCCAGGAGCGGCGGGCGTCGGCGTACCAGGTGATCTCCCCCACGGCGGTGACGTATTCCTGATCGCGGAGGAAGTGCGTGTCGTACACTTCGCGCCAGTCGGCGCCGCCGCGGAAACGGAAGTCTCCGATCCGGTTCTGCTCCACGTGGGCGTAGTACTCCCGATAACTCTGCCGTCCGTCCTGCAACTCCACGAGGGCGGCGTTCCCGACCGCGCTCCAGCCGTCCGGACCGGCCCAGGTGATCTCGCCCTGCAGGCCGCGTTCGTCGTCGGCGTCGCGCAGATAGGGTTGCCGGTTCAGCAGCGTGTAGAGATGCTCGCGGGTCAACGACGGCGGATTGTTCAGCGGCGTGCGTCCGTCCGCCTCCGCCAGGATGGTGAATTCATCGTAGTCCATGACCTCCGCGGAGAGGCCGAGGGGGCCCGCGAGGACCGTGGCGCCGGCGTAGAACGCGTGTCCCCACCGTTCTAGGAACTCGCCGCCCGGCATCTGCTCCCAGCGCCTGCGCCCACCGTACTCCACGTACAGATCGCCCGCCCGGTGGGCGGTCTCCAGGCGGCCGGACAGGGCGTAATCGCGGAGCAGGGCGCCGTCGCGTACGGGGGTGTCGGGAGCCTGCCAGGTGAGGCCCGTCACGCCGAGGGACAGCCGGTCGTGAAGGCGCAGCGTGCCGTCGAGCCCGCGCACGTCGAGATCCAGATCCGAGGGCGTGCCGCTGAAGACCGTCGCCTGCCACGGACCGTGTCCGCCGCGGGCCAGCAGACCGTCCAGCGCGGTGTCCACGCGGATCGTCCGGTTTTCGTATGCGGCGAAGAGCAAGCCGCGTCCGAACATCCCGTAGAAGTGGCCGGCGCGCACTTCGTAGTCGTCGGCGAGCAGTTCGACGAAGCGGTGCCGGATGTCGTTGCGCCGGTCGCCCTCCTCGGCGGGCTGCTGCGTGTCGAGCAGGACGCCGAAGCGGAACGCTCCGGAGTTGAAGTCGGCATCGAGCCAGTTCTCGAAGATCTCGCTCTCGGTGCCCGTGTGATACGAGTACTCGAACTGGTCGGTGGCGTGGAACGCGCCGCCGGCCGCCTCGCCAGCGGGGGTTTCGCGCAGTTTGGCCACTTCCTCCCGCAGCACGAGCTCGTCCCCCTCGCGGTAGCCGACATGGCGGTAGACCTCGCGACCCTGGGCGTCGAGCAGCATGAGGAAGGGCATGGTGCCGCTGATCTGCAGCTTGCGCTGCACGTCGCCTGCGGTGTCCAGCAGGACCGTGAGGTGATCGTAACCCTTGGTGGCCACGTAGGACGGCACCTTGTGGACGCTGCGCGGCGAATCGATGTTGATCGCCAGCACGGCGAGCTCGCCCGCCATCTCGGCGGCCAGTTCGTCGAGGTGCGGCAGCTCCTTGAGGCAGGGGGCGCACCAGAGGGCCCAGAAGGAGATCAGGACCGGGCCGCGATCCAGCTGGTCGTGCAGTCCGACCGGGTTGCCCGCGATGTCCTCGAGAGACCAGTCCGGCACGGCGTAGCCGCCGGCGCCGGCGGGCACGGGAGTCAGGGCGGCGAGCAGGAGCAAGGACAGAGCGATGCATTTCATGAGCCGACTCCGTTCTGTCATTTCACGAGCGTCATCTTGAGGGCCTCGGATAGGCCACCGACGCGCAGGATCGCGAGATAGAGGCCGCCGGCCAGAGGGGCGC
>JAHIYU010000147.1 GCA_018814885.1 bacterium
ACGATCACCAGCAGGGCGACCGCCAGCGCCGGCCACCAGGCGCGCAGCGGGCCGCGCCGGCCCTGGCCGCGGCTGGTTTTCCCTGTGCTGGAGCTTCGCTTGCGGGCAGGCATGCGGACACGATAAGCGCCCGTCACTTGTCTGCCAACAAAAAGGGAGAGCAGCTTCCAGGCTGCTCTCCCCATCAAGCCCGCGCTTGTGGAAGCACCGTCAAGGAACGGTGGACTCCAGATCGCGCTGCCCATACAGATAGTAGCGGGTGCGGGTCGTACCGTCGCCCTGATCGACTTCCTCGGATTTCACGAAGAATTCCTGATCGGACGAGACGGTGATCGTGTTCAGACCGCCTTCCAGGATGAACTTGATGTTCACCAGGAAAAGAGCGCGTTCGGAATTGGGAAAATCCGGATCGTTGGCGGGGATATCCTCCCAGGGGGTCTGCCGGATCAACGTGTTGATCTCGATGCTCTGGACCCCTTCCCGGAAGGTGTTGTCCGGGTTCTGGCCCGGGTTGCCGGCGAACATGTTCGTGGTCGACGTTATGTCCTGCTGGCGGTACCAGATCTCCACGTTGTCTATGAAGATGAACTTGTAGTCTTCGTGCAGGATGATCTCGTACTCGTTGATGTTCATCTCCGAGTAGGCCCGCTCGAAGTTCTCCATGAGCTTGTCGGCCGTGTCCGGCCACTGATAGGGCTGAATCGGTGTGACGGGCGGATTGCTGTCGGGCTCTGGTGAGAAGATACAGCCGCCCACAGCCAGGACCGTCAAGGCCAGCCCCGCCGTCAGGAACAACAGCCACTTCTTGTGCAACATCTCGATACCTCCGCAGGATGCCGATACCGCCGTCTCGCGGCGGGCGGGAATCGCTTTTCACACTGCGTTTAGCAGCGGATTATAGCATATCAAAGGTATTCTAGCCACCTCCCGCGGCCGCGAAGGCCCCCCGGCGCCGTCCCAGGGGCGGCAGCGGGGACCCGGAATCGGGATCCTCTTCGCCCTGCTCGTCGAACCAGCGGGTCAGGACCCAGAAGGTCCCGTCGAGCCGGAATTCCAGCGTCACGCGCGCCCGGTAGGGCACCGTTCCTCCCGCTTCATCGACCACGACGCTGTAAATATAACGCAATTCGGCCTCGGAGCCGCTCCAATCCGTGAAAATCTCCTCATCCCGCAAATCGATGACCATGCCGTCGATGGTGCCCAGGAAATCGTTCATGAAGGCGATTTCCCGTGCGCGGTCCCAGGACGCCCAGTCCACGTCCGGATACGATGCCTCCGTGTCGCTATCCGGCTGGTACGTGAAGACCTCGGCGATCTGACGCTCGTACCCCGCTGGATCCGTGTTCGCCATCGCGGTCTCGATGTTGGCGATGACGTTCTCCGGCTGCGATTGCGGCAGGGAGGGGATCACGGCCCCGCCGGGGGCCTCCGCCTGTCTGGGCTCGAAGAAGCAGCCGCCCGTGAACAGCACTAAAGTTGCAAGAATCAGACCAATCTTGAGACAGCGCATCAGAACCTCCAGCTCACCTGGACGTCGGCGTCCCAGTAGGCCCGGTTGATGTCCTGCACATTGGGTCCGTGGGCGAAGAACTTGCGGGCCCCGATCTTGAGGGTCCTGCTGGTGCCGAACCTCTTGTCGATCTTGCCGCCGACCGCCATCTCGCCGCTGTATCTGTCCGTCAGGCTGGCGTGGTCGCCGAAAGTTTCCTTTGTATCCTTCTTGCGAAAAGTGGTTCCCTCCAGCGACAGCCAGTCGCTCACCCGGTAGCTCATGGCGAAGTCGATCTTGGAGACCGACTGGTCGGACTCGCGATTGTAGAAATCGTTGCCGGTGGCGTCGGTGCGCGATTTCTTGGCGTTGGCTTTCACGTTGAGGTCGTGCCGGATGGTCAGCGAGAGCCGCGCGTTGGGCTTCAGCGTGACCTTGGTGTTGAGGTTGCCGCGCTTGTTGTAGTCGTCGAGCTTGTTCACGTTCTCCAGGTGGGAGTAGACGTAGTCGGTGTACTGGATCCAGACGCGGAAGCTCTGGTTCAGGTCGAGCCAGTCCGCCACCGGCCAGAGGTAGCTGGGCGAGATCTCGTAGGTATCCTTGGTGCTGTTGTTGCTGGAACGCTCGCGGCGGATGGAAATGTCCTCGGTGCGGCGGACGTCGAACGAGAGGTTCACCTTGATGCCGCTGGACCAAGCGGTGTCCATCTTCATGGTCAGGGAGGTGTCGAGCCGGTCGCGGTCGTTCTTGTTGAACTCCCCCTCGGCGATCTCCTGGGACAGCCCCGTCCGGAAGTTGCAGCGCAGGTCCGTGTGCGCGAACAGGTCGTGGATCAGGTTCAGGGACAGGTCGTACTTCCGGGAGACCTGCCGGCCGCGCGAGGCCGTGGCGCCCCTGTAGGTCTGGTCGTCCCACTTCCACAGGGAGTCGTAGGCGATGCTGACGGTGTCCAGCCGGGTCGGCCGGAAGCCCAGCCCCAGATTGACCGTATCCTGGTGGCGCTCCCGCATGCCCACGCCGCTGGCGCGGAAGCTGTTCTCCGAGAAGTCGCGCGAGAGCCGCGAGGAGAGGCTGATCCCCCAGGCCTTGAGATCATTGTTCCAGGACATAGTCACGGCGTCGTCGCGCTCGAGCTCCTGGACGATCTTCTCGGCCGCGCCGATGGTGTCGATGATGCCGTTGGCGTTGCGCCGGTAGTCGAGGTAGCGCTTGTTGAAGCTGGTGCGCGAGATGGTCACGCCGCCGACCGCGGGGCCCCGATCGTAGAAGACGCCCGCGCGCAGCGAGTCGCCGCCCGACGACGAGGGTTTGGTCTCCATGCCCAGCGAACGCTCTCCGCTCTGGCTCGCGGCGTAGAGCCCGGTGTGCATCGACAGCCAGTCGCACGCCCGGTAGTCGCTGCGCAGGGCGCCGTCGAGAGAGCCCTCGGAGACGTCGTTGCGCTGGTTCAGCTGTTCGGCCAGCTGCTGGTTGAACGAGCCGTTGACGACCATGTCGTGCGCCACGCCCGCCAGTTCGAGATCTTCCCGTCTCAGGCTCGCCGTGGCCTGCCTGGCGTCGCGCTTGTTGACGCTGGTGTTGCCGGCGCTGTTGGTCACCTCGTCCTTGCTCCAGTTGTCGCTGAGACTCAACGAACCGACCAGACCGTGCAGGCTGGCCGTGGAGCAGTTGAAGGTCGCCGAGCGTTTCTCCACGATCTTCTCCTGGGCGCGGTAGTCGTCCAGGGAGATCTTCAGGGTCTGCCCGATGGTGCTGTTGTCCTGCAGCGTCATGTTGTTGGTCAGATCGGACTTGTAGCCGACCTTCTGCGCGCCGGCCATGAAACTCGCCTTGGGAACGCGGGTCCAGGACCTGATGAAGCCGGTGCCCCCGCCTTCCGCGGCGGCGAGGGAATCCAGTTCCGCCTGGGCGGAAAGGTCCAGCAACTCTTCCAGCGACATGCCTGCGTCGGTGGTATCGTCTTCCGCTTCGTCGTCATCCTGGGCAAACGTGGCGGCGGCGGCGAGCAGCAGCGCGATCGTGAGCCAGACTGTCAGCTCGAGTCTCAAGCCTCCTCCACCTCCGGAACTGCGGCGGCCAGCATACGCAGCGCCCCGCGGGAAATGTGCTCGGGCCGATCGCCGGGATCGATGCCGGCACGCGCCAGCCACCCGTCCGAGGCCGCCTCGGGCACGCCGTAGAGTTGCCGCAATATCTTGCCCATCTGCTTGCGCCGTTGCTGGAACAGCTTCTTCACCAGGGCCTTGAAGCGACGGTACTCGTCGTCTGGCCAGCTCCCCGCGCGCGGCGCCAGGCTGACCACCGCCGACATGACATCGGGGCGGGGCCAGAATACCGCGGGCGGCACCTGTCTCACCACCTCGATTCTGAAGAGGGCCCCGAGCAGCACCGACAGCACGCCGTATTCCCGGCCGCCGGGACTCGACGCCAGGCGCCGCGCCACCTCGAGCTGGACCATGAAGATGGCTCCCGCGACGCGATCGCGCCAATCGGCGAGCGCGAAGAGCACTTCGCTGGTCAGCACATAAGGCAGGTTTCCGGCCAGCACCGGCCGTTCTCCCGCCGCCGCCAGCGCCACTTCCCAGTCCAGGGCGGCGATATCCGCTTCCAGAAGCCGGAACCGTGCCTCCCCCGCCGTTTCCTCGCGCAGGATCGCGCAAAGGCCGCGGTCCACCTCCACAGCGGTGACCCGGGCGCCGGCCTCGAGCAGCGGGAAGGTCACCGCTCCGCCCCCGGCGCCCAGCTCCAGCACATCCATGCCGAAAGACGTGATATCGGTCGCGATAGCGCGCGCCATGTTGCCGTCGATCAGGAAGTTCTGCCCGCGGCGCTTGACCGGTCGTACACCGTGCCTGCGCAGCAGTTCCTGCTGGCTCGGGCGCTTTCCCTTCATGTCCGTGTCCCGCAGCCGCTGAAGCGGGCGAAGTTCCCGTTGGTGACGTCGGCCAGTTCCGCCAGCGGCATGTCGAAGAGATCGGCCACGGCGCGGGCGGTATGGACCAGGTAGGCCGGTTCGTTGCGACGGCCGCGGTGGGGCTCGGGCGGCAGCCACGGCGCATCGGTCTCCAGCACCAGGTTCTCGGGCGCACAGTCGCTCAACACCGCCGGCAGGCGGCTGTTGCGATAGGTCACGGGTCCGCCGATGCCCAGCAGGAACCCGTTTGCGACGCCCCACGCGGCGGCGCGTCCGTCGCCCGCGAAGCTGTGCATGATGCCCCGCCGGCGCGGCAGGCCGATCTGTTCCATCAGGGCGATGATCTCGTCGTAGGCTTCGCGGATATGCAGGACAACCGGCAGATCGAGCCGGTTGGCAAGTGCGACCTGGGCGGCGAAGGCGGCCATCTGGGCGGGACGCGGGGAAAGATCCCGGTAGAAATCCAGGCCGATCTCGCCCACCGCGGCGACGCGGGGATGCCGCGCCAAGGCGCCGAGTTCGTCCAGCACGCGCTCGCCATCGCCGGTGATGCCGCCCGCGGGGTCGGCCAGCAGGCTGGCGTCGTGGGGGTGCACGCCGACCGTCGCCAGGACACGCGGATCCCGCTCGGCCAGGGCGACCGAAGCGGCGCTGCTGGCCGGATCGTAACCGACGTTCATGAACCGGTTCACGCCCGCGGCCGCGGCCCTGGCGAGCACGGCGGCCGCTTCACCCGCGAACTCGTGGCGGTTGAGATGCAGGTGTGAATCGGTGAACACTAGTTGTCGTTCCTGGGATCGTGCCGGCAGGTCCGGCGGGCCTGTCGGCTCCGCCCCCGCGGCAGATCCTGGCGGCTCTCCCATTGCATCTGTGCGGGAGAAAGCACGAGCGCCTCGCCCGATTCCTCGAGCAGTACCGTTGCCAGTTCGCGCAGCAGGTCCAGCTTGCGGACGGTTCCCCGGCCATGCTCGGTATCGACGCGCGCGCCCACCCGCGGCATGCGCGCCAGGGTGCGCAGGTAGGTTTCGTGCTCGTAGGCCAGGCAGCAGCGCAACCGACCGCAGAGACCGGACAGCTTGTTGGGACTCAGGGGCAATTGCTGCCCCTTGGCCATCTTCAGGGTCACCGGCGAGAAATCGTGCAGGAAGGTGCAACAGCACAGCTCGCGCCCGCAGACGCCGAGCCCGCCCTTCATCTTGGCCTCGTCGCGGACGCCGATCTGTCTCAGCTCGATGCGCGTGCGGAAGATGGCGGCGAGGTCCTTGACCAGCTTGCGGAAGTCGACGCGCTTGTCGGCCGTGAAGTAGAAGGTGATCTTGTTGCGGTCGAACTGCCGCTCGACGGTCACTAGGTTCATGTCGAGCTTGCGCTGCTGGATCTTCTCCAGACAGATGTCGTAGTACTCCCATTCGTCGGCCCGGTTCTCGTGCATGCGCCGGAGATCGTCGGGGCCCGCCAGGCCGATGACGCCCTGGTGGGCCGCCTGGCGCCACCACTTGGGCTTGCCGGGGCCCACGTAGCACACGCGGCCCATGTCCCGGCCCCGGTCGGCCTCGACCATGCAATAGTCGCCGACGCCGAGATCGATGGCGTGGTCGTTGTGGTAATAACCCTTGCGGTGCCCCTTGAACTGGACGGTCACCAGTCCGTCCGGATGCGATTCCGCGGCGGGGTCCGCTTTGACGGGAGACCGGCTGCGAGGGGATCTATCGTCATGGTCAGGTGCCGGCTGCGGTCCTGTCCGCCTCGACCTCATGGAGCAACTCCTGGAACAACACCGCCATCACCAGGCCGATGTTGAGGTTGCGGTCGATACCCCTGCGGGCGCGTTCGACCGCTTCTATGTCCTGCAACAGGCCCGCCGGCGATCGCCGGCCGGCCAGGTCGCGAATGAGCCGCTCGTCGGCCGTCAGTTTCGGCCGCCACCCCTCTCCGCGCGTGGCACAGCCCAGGATATCACTGTAATAGAGATTGAGCGATTCGCATAGCCGAATCGCCCGATCCCGCCTTTCGGTCAGTTCCTTGGCCGTCGTGACGTGTGGCCGCCCGCCCGCCTCGCGTTCCGCCGCCGACGCCAGCTCATCGGGCACCACGCCCTTGTGCAGCTGCTCCGCCGCCACCAGAACGGCGCCATGGCGTTCTTCCGAGATGGACGTCAGCAGCTGACGCGCCCAGGCGCGCAGGGCCCTGGCCTCCGGCAGCCGGAAAGAGGCGGCACGGCGCGCATTACCGCTCGCCGCGCGCGCGAAGGAAACAGCATCCGGCGCGGGCAGGCCGTAGAGGTCCGCGAGCAGATCTCCCAGCTCATCTTCCGCATACGGTTCGAATTGGACCAGCTGGCAGCGGGACCGGATCGTCGGCAGCAACCCGCCGCGCAACGATGTGAGCAGGATGATGAGCGCGTCCGCGGGAGGTTCCTCGAGCATCTTCAGGAAGGCGTTGGCAGCTCCGGTGCGCAGCCGGTTGGCGTCGCCGACGATCGCGGTCTTCAGGCTGCCCTGGAAGGGCCGTACGCGCAGGAAGTGCAACAGCGAGCGCACGGTCAAGGCGCCGGGATGGTCGGGATCACCGATCAAGACCTCGCTCGACGCGATGAACGCCGGCTGGTGGAAGGGGTCCTCCTGCTTGAGAGCGAGCAGGTTCCCCACTTCGCCCTCGGTGATCGCTGCCGGGGCCGGGCAGATCCAGCGGATGTCGGGATGCTGGAAACTGACCGCCTTGCGGCAACTCTCGCAGACCGGGATATCGGTGCACTCGTCGGGCGTCCGACAGTTGACCAGGCGTGCGATCTCCAGCGCGGTCAACTCCTTGCCGCTGCCCTCCGGACCGGCGAAGAGATAGCTCTGCCCCAGCGCTCCGGCGCGTCGCAACTCCAGGAGACGCGTCACGATCGCCGTCCGGCCTGCGAATCGCCTTCGCACCTGCGGCCTGCCTCCCGTTCAATCCTTGCGATCCACCACGAACCTGGTGCGCAGTTCGGCCACATAGCGGGTCAGCTCTTCCTGCAGCTTCTCGGATTCCACGGCCTGGCGCACCTGGTCGCGCACCTCGACCAGCGTGAGCGAGCGACCGTAGGTGCGCTCCTTCACCAGGAAGATGTAGAAGCCCGCGGGCGTCAGGAACGGCTCCGTCAGCTCGCCGGCGCCGGCCTCGGCCAGGGCTTCCTGGATCCGCGGCGACAGGTCGCTCAGGGCAAACCGTCCCAGGTCCCCCCCCAGCGCGGTGGAGCCGGGATCGACACTCGTCTCGCCTGCGACCATGGCGAAGGGTTCGCCGGCGAGCAGGCGCGCATACGCGACGTCGGCTTCCGCCCGCGCGCGCGCCACGTCCTGTTCGGTGATGATCAGGGGAAAGAAGATCTGGCTCACCTCGCGTCCGCCCTCGCCGACGGCGTCCAGGCGCAGGATGTGCAATCCCCTCTCGGTCACCACGGGCTGGCTGGTCTCACCCTCGTCGAGGGAGAAGATCACGTCTTCCAGCATGGCGCTCTTCAGGTCTCCCGGGCGTATCGTGCCGAGCTTGCCGCCACGAGAAGCGCCGGGGTCCTCGGAGTGTTCGCGCGCGACGTCGGCGAAGGAGGCGCCTTCGCCCAGCGCCTGCAAGGCGGCGCCCAGCTTGCCCTGCAACTCGCGTTGCACCTCGTCGGAGGGTTGCACCGCGATGAGGATGTCGGCGAGGGTCAGGCTGTCCGGTGTGGCGGGAATCTCGTCCGCATGTTCTCCGTACCAGTCTTCCACCTCGTCCTCGCGCACCTCGATGCGCGGTCTTATGAAGCGCCCGACGACGGCTCGCATGTAGTGCTGATCGCGGAGCTGGGAATAGGAGCGCCTGCGGTAGTCGTTGAGCGTCATGCCGTTGCGCAGCAGTTCGGACTCGAGCTTCGCCAGCGAACCGTAGTAACGCACCAGCTGGTCGATGTTGGACTGCACGTCCCTGGAGATGGCCTCGTCGGAGACCTCGATCTTCTCCTGCTTGGCCGCCGCGATGATCAGCTTGCTCTCGATCAGCCGGCTGAGAACGTCCTCGCGTATGGTCGCCGGGTCCTGGTCCAACGCGATGCCCGCGTTGTGCGCCTCGAGGCTATACAGAGCCACTTCGCGCTCCACCTCGCTCAGCAGGATCGCCTCCTCGTCGACGATGACCAGGATGCGGTCCACGAGTTCGGGTGACGCGACATCCTCCTGGGCAAGTGCGGAGCCGCAGACCGCACAGAGTACGATCAGGGCGACGGTCGCCGGGTGGATTCCCCTGCCAAGTCCCGCGGACGACTTCGACTGCATGCTCAGGTTCCTTTCACGCGGGCGCCGGGGAGCACGCGGCCCTCCGGCGCCTCACTGGAGCCCGGACCGCGCGCTCGGGCACGATCCGGCATGTCCGGACGGTCGGCAGGATCACTGGAGGGTCTGCAACTCGTTCCAGGCGGGCATCGCCGCGAGCGCATCCTCGAAGATTTCCACACCGAATTCGTCCCGCCAGCTGGCCAGGTTCCGGTTAAGCGATTCGTCCTTGCGGATGAGCCGGATCCGTTGCGCGACCTCTTCCCTGATGTCTTCCAGCTCGCGCTGGGCCGGCGGGATGATGTTGTCCAGGCGTATGATGTGCCAGCCCGCCCTGTTCCGGAAGGGCCCCGTCACGTCGCCGACTGCGCCTACGGCGAACAGGGCGTCCCGCTCCGGGGAGATGGTATCCGCGCTCACCATGATGGGTTCCCTGTTCGCGGGATCCTGCACCTGGGCATGCTCGGTGTAAACGTCTTCCCATGGCGTGTCGGCCGTCAGGGCTTCGTACGCCTGGGTGGCCGCTGCCTCGTCCTTGCAGTTCATCACCTGCCCGTTCCTCAGCTCGGGAGTCATGTAGTCTTGCTTGTGGTCGGCCCAGAACACCGCGAGAGCCTCCGCGGAGACGAAGTCATCGTACTTGATGACCTCGTCGTGGAAGCGGTTGACCATGATCTCCTCGACCTTGGACTGCACGTCCCTGACGACGCGGGGATCCTCGTGGTAGCCCCTCTCGCGGGTCTCGGACATCAGGAGACGCTTGGTCACCATGTCGGTGGTGATCTGCTGGCGAATGCCGCCCAGCATCTTGGCGCGCTTGGGGCGCTGGAACACGCTCATGTCGGCATAGAGCGTCTTGTATTCGCCGATGGTCCAGACTTCCGGCTCTTCGTTCAGATCGAAGCGTACCGAGAAGAAGACACGGCCGGCATCCTCGGCGGGGACGTCCAGCGGAGCCAGCTGATCCTTGGGAATGGGCTTGTTGGTCGCCTTGTCCAGATAGCCCTCGCCTTCGGGCAGCCCCTGGAAGATTATCCACAAGGCGGCCTCGTCCATCATGAACTCGTGACGCGCCATGGATTCGTCGAAGAACCTGTTCTCCGCCAGTTTCGTCCGTTGCGCGGCGAGCGTGCGACGGATTCGCAGGCGATATTCCTCGTCGAGCGGGCGCTCACGCGCCGGCTCGGTGCCGGTGAAACGAACGATCCAGTAGCCGTAGACGGTCTCGATCGGCATGCTCATCTGCCCTTCCTCGAGGTCGAAGAGGGCGCGCTCGAACAGATCCTCCGCCATGCCGTACTGGATGGACATCGTGTAGTCGTTCGTCGGGCCCTTGGAGCCGTCGTTGTATTCATCGGCGACTTCGTCCCATGCGGCGCCGTCGACGATCTTCTGGCGCGCCTCCCGGGCGTCGTCTTCGAAATTGCAGATGATGAACTGGAAGTGCCGCTTCTCCTGCCGCTTCGCGTAGTACTCGTCCACATCCTCGGGAAGGATCTCGCTCTCGTCGACGGTGATCAGATCCTCGCGCATGTACTCGCCGGCCTTGATGCCGATCAGGGCCTGCTCCGCGTTGATCATGTCTTCCTGCGTGTCGTAACCGAGTTCCTTCGCCTTCAGGACCATCAGTTCCTTGTTGATGATCACGTTCAGGAAGGCCAGCTTGCTGGCCAGGGACGTCGTGTCCATGGTGATCCCGTCCTCGTCGACGGGCAGTTCCGCCTGCGTCAGCCTGGCCAGGCGGTCCTGATAATATTCCGCGGTCACTTCGCGGTCACCCACGGTGGCCAGGATATCCCCTCCGCCGCCGCAGCAGCTCAGCAACGGCAGACAGAGGAGGGCGGCGGCTACGGCGGTCAGGCTGCACCGGCACAAGCCGCTGATGCGAATCGGGCCCTGGAACGGATTCTCTGACATGATCGACTCCTAACATCGGTCAAGGCTTCTTGTTCTCGGCGATCGAACGTGTGGAACCCTCTCTCTCCTCGGTACGCAGGCGGTCCACCAGATCAAGCACGGAAAAAGCCGCGGCAGCGGCTACATCGCGCGCCACGGGCACTTTCATCTCGAGTTGATCGACGGCCTTGAACGTCAGGCCGCGCGGACCGGTTCCCATCAAGCCATGTATGATATACGGTGTCGGTTCGCGTCCGCCAGTAAAAAAGAAACTCAGTCCCTTGCGTCCGGCGCGCAACTCCTCCACGCCGTTGCGCACCGCCAGGATGCGGATGCGCGCCAGATCCAGCATGTTGGACACCTGCGGCGGCAGGGGACCGTACCGGTCCCGGATCTCCTCGCCGAGCCGATTGACGCGCGTTTCGTCGGCTAGGCGCGCCAGGCGCCGGTAGAGATCCATCTTCTGCTCGGGCTCGGGCACGTAGGCGTCCGGGAGATAGGCGGGCAGCCTGAGATCGATCCGGACATCGGCGGCCTTGACGGCCCCCCCGCCCTTGATCTCGGCGACGGCCTCGTCCAGCAGGCGGCAGTACAGGTCGAAGCCGATCGCCTCCAGATGTCCGTGCTGCTCCTGGCCGAGGATGTTGCCGGCGCCACGGATCTCCAGGTCGCGCATGGCGATATGGTACCCGGAGCCGAGAGCCTGGAATTCCTGCAGGGCGGAGAGCCGGCGCCTCGCTTCGGGGGTGATCGTCTCCCCGGGCGGGGTCATGAGGTAGGCGAAGGCCCGCTGGCTCGAACGACCCACCCTGCCGCGGATCTGGTAGAGCTGCGCCAGCCCGAAGCGATCGGCGCGATCGATGATGATGGTGTTGACGCGCGGCATGTCCAGGCCCGACTCGATGATCGAGGTGGTCACGAGCACATCGTACTCGTGGGCCAGGAACCCGGCCATCACCCTTTCCAGCTCGAGCTCGGGCATCTGGCCGTGCGCCACGCAGATGCGCGCCCTGGGCAGCAGCTTGCGCAGCAGGGCAGCCATGCCCAGGATCGTCTCGACGCGGTTGTGGACGAAGAATACCTGGCCGCCGCGATGCATCTCGCGCAGGACGGCCTCGCCGAGTATCGTCTCGCTGAAGGCGCAGATCTCCGTACGAATGGGCAGGCGGTCGCGGGGCGGGGTGGTGATCAGCGACATGTCGCGCGCGCCCATCAGGGAGAGGTACAGCGTGCGCGGGATGGGCGTGGCGGTGAGCGTCAGCACGTCCACCTCCTTGCGCAGCTGCTTGAGCCGCTCCTTGTGGCGCACGCCTAAGCGGTGCTCCTCGTCGATGATGACCAGTCCCAGCGACTCGAACCTGACGTCGCGCGACAGCAGCCGGTGCGTGCCGATCAGGACATCCACGGCGCCTTCGCGGGCGCGTTGCGCGATCTCGCGCTGCTCGGCTGCGGACCGGAAGCGGCTCAACACGGCGACCGAAGCCGGGAAGTCGCGGAAGCGCTCCGCGAAGGTCTCGCCGTGCTGATGGGCCAGCAGGGTCGTCGGGCAGAGCACGACCACCTGATGGCCGCTCTCGACCGCCTTGAAGGCCGCCCGCATGGCGACCTCCGTCTTGCCGTAGCCCACGTCGCCGCAGACCAGGCGATCCATGGGACGCGCCGCCTCCATGTCCCGCTTGACGTCGGCGATGGCCGTCAGCTGATCCGGCGTCTCCTCGTAGATGAACGACTCCTCCAGCGACCGCAGGAGATCGCCGTTCGGCGGGAAGGCCCGCCCGGGACGGCTCTCGCGCTCGGCGTACAGCTGCAGCAGTTCGACGGCCATGGCCTGGATCGCCTTGCGCGCCCGCTTGGTGACCCGCGCCCAGGACGCGGTGCCGAGACGGCTCAACCGCGGAGCCGCGTCGCGGTCGCTGCTGTACCTCTCCACCGTGTCGATCTTCTCGACCGGCACGTACACCTTGTCGCCCGCGGCAAACTCCAGCAGCAGGCACTCGCGCTCGGCGTCCTCGACGGTGATCCGGCGCAGCCCCCGGTAGAGTCCGATGCCGTATTCGACGTGGACGACGTGTTCGCCGGGCCGGAGATTGACGGAGTCGACGACCACGGCCGCGCCGCGGAAGCGGGCGCGGGACGGACGGTGGTAGCGGTCGAAGAATTCGTGGTCGGTGACCAGGGCCAGGCCCATGTCGGGCCAGACGAACCCCTCGCTGAGATGCCCGACCACCGGCAGCACCGCCGGCACGTCGCCGTCCTGCTCCAGGAGCAGTTCGGTCAGGCGGGTGGCCTGCCCCTGGTTGTCGCAAAGGACCGTCGCGGCGCATCCGGAGGATGCGAACCCGGCCAGGGCGCGGGCCAGTTCGGACACGTCCCCCCCCTGCAGGCCCGGCCGCCGGGTGGCGAAGACGTGCGCTTCCCGGCCGGGACGGTCGGGCCACGCGGCGGCCGGATCATCGGCCAGCCAGGCGCCGGCGAGATGGATCTGCGGCGGCGGGAGTGCGGCTAGTTCCGCGCGCGACGCCACCAGCTCCCGGCTCTCCGGCAGCCAGGGATCGTGCCGCAGATGCGTCTCGCGCATGCGCGGCACCTCCTCCTCCAGGGCGGCGAAGCGCTCTGACATGCCGCTCGGATCGGACCAGAAGAGGCAGGCCCCGTCCGGCAGGTGGTCGGTGAGCAGCGCGGTGGGGCCGAACAGCGGCAGGAAGGCCTCTAGCCCCGCGCTATGGACCTTCTCCTCGATGCGGGCCTCCAGGTCTTCCCGCTCGTCGGGCTCCAGTTCGCCGTCGAGTCCCGCCGCCTCGATCCGGGCGAGGGCCTCGAGGATCGCGTCGTCGTCGAGGATCAGATGGCTCACGGGCAGGATACGCGCCCCGGCGAGCTTGTCGACGGAGCGCTGGGTGCCGGCGTCGAAGGTGCGCACCGACACGATCTCGTCGTCGAAGAACTCGATGCGCAGGGGGTGCGCGCCCGGTGCGAAGAGATCGATGAGGCTGCCGCGCAGGGCGTACTCGCCGGTCCGCGAGACCATGCCCACCGCGGCGTAGCCGAGCTCGGCGAGGCGGGCGCACAGCTCTTCGCGAGGGAAGCGGTCGCCGACCGACATCGTGAAGCACGCGGCGGCCAGCCGCCCGGGCGTGATGACTCTCTGCTGCAGCCCGCTCAGGGAGGTGACCGCGAGCGCTGGCGCTTCCTCGCGGAGCCTGTCCAGCCCCTGGATGAAGGCGCCCACGAGTTCCGGATCGGGAGAATTGCGATCGAAGGCCAGCACGTCCTGCTGGGGCAGGTAGATCACGCTGCCCGTCCCCAGCCAGCTGTCCAGGTCGTCCGCCAGGCGCAGGGCCGCCTCGCGTTCGGGCGCCACGATCAGGGCAGTACGACCGGTGCGCCGGTGCCAGGCCGCCAGCAGCACCGAGGCGGCGGCGCCGTGCAGGCCCGAGAGGACCGGGATCTCGTCCGGGAAGCCGGCGGCCCGTTCGAGGACGGACTCCACCCTCGCGACGCCCCCGGACAGGACCTCTTCGGATACGATGCGGCCGAGCAGGCCGCTCACGTCGTCGAGCCGGCCGGGCGGCCGGCCCGCAACTGCTGATCGATCATCTCTCTCCGGTCGTCAGAAGGTCTGACGTTGTTCGCTGAAGGGAGTGATGGCTCGCAAGCGATCGACGATTCGGGGTATCACGGCGGCGGTGTAGTCGATCTCCTCTTCCGTGTTGTAGCGGCTCAAGGAGAACCTGACGGACCCGTGGGCGGAAATGAAGGGAATGCCCATCGCCTTCAGGACGTGCGACGGCTCCAGGCTGCCCGACGTGCAGGCCGAGCCGCTGGAGGCGCCGATACCGAAACGGTCTAGCAGCAGGAGGATCCCCTCGCCCTCGATGTAGTCGAAGCTGATGTTCGACGTGTTCGGCAGACGGTTGCGCTGATCGCCGTTCACGCGGCAATCCGGCACGGCGGCGACGATCTTGCCCTCGAGTCGATCGCGCAGGTCCCGGACGCGGGTCTGCTCCTCCGCCATGTGCCGTCCCGCCAGTACGCAGGCCTCGCCCAGGGCCGCCAACCCGGGCACGTTCTCGGTGCCAGCCCTGCGGCCGCGCTCCTGGTGCCCGCCCACGATCAACGGACGCAGCTTGGTGCCACGCCGGACGTACAGCGCCCCGACGCCCTTGCTGCCGTGCAGTTTGTGACCGGAGAGGGACAACAGGTCGATGGTCGAGGCGGACATGGCCACCGGCAGTTTGCCCACCGCCTGGACGGCGTCCACGTGGTAGACCACGCCGGCGTCCTTGACGATCTCGCCGATCCGCTCGCTGGGAAAGACGACACCCGTCTCGTTGTTGGCGGCCATGACGCTGACCACCGCGGTGTCGGGCCTGATGGCGGCGCGCAGCTCGTCGAGGTCCAGGTTGCCCTGGCCGTCGACCGACAGGTATGTCACCTCGAAACCTTGCCTGCTCTCCAGCTCGCGGCACAGGCCCAGCACGGCGGGATGCTCGACCACCGTGGTCACGATGTGCTTCTTGTCCGGATAGGCGCGCAGGGTGCCGACGATGGCCAGGTTGTCGCTCTCGGACCCGCCGCCCGTGAACACCACCTCCGACGGGGCCTCGGCGCCGATCAAGGCCATGACCTGGTCGCGGGCCCGATCCACCGCACGCCCGGCGTCCGCACCGAAGCCGTGCATGCTGGAGGGGTTGCCGTAATGGGTGGTCAGGTAAGGCAGCAGCACCTCGCGGACCTCTGGCGCCACGGCGGTCGTGGCGTTGTTGTCGAGATAGACGCCTCCCGCCGGACGCGCAGGCAGGCCGTCGAACAGAGCGAAGGAACTCATTTACCCACCTCGATGACCTCCAGCTCGTCGCTGACGTGCTCGCGGAGCTGGCTCTCGACCCAGCCCTTGATGGTGGCCTGCGACGAGGGGCAGCTGGCGCAGGCGCCGGTCAGCCTGACGTGGACCTCGTTGCCGCGGATCTCGACGAGCTCTATGTCGCCGCCGTCGGTGCGCAACGCGCGGGCGATGTCGTTCTCCAGCACCTCGCGGATCTGGTCCAGGCGCTGGCCGTTGCCGGGCGAACCGGAGATCTGGATCAGGTCTCCCTGCGGGGTCTCGGCGCCCTCGCGCTCGATCTCCTCCCAGCAATCGTCGATGATGTGCTGGATGTCGGGGTGGCACTGGGTGCAGCCGCCGCCCGCCTTGGTATGGTTGGTGATGTCCTCGATCTCGCGCAGGTGGTACTGCATCACCGCGTTGCGGATCGTCGACTTGTTCACCTGGAAGCAGTGGCAGATCTCGACGTCCTGCTTGATGAGGGTGCAGGGCACGCCCTTGCCCAGCCTCTTGTAGTAGTCGATCATGGCCGCTTCGAGCGCTTCCCGTCCCATCACCGAGCAATGCATCTTCTCGCGGGGCAGGCCGTCGAGCTCGCGGGCGATGTCCTCGTTGGTGATGCCAGCCGCTTCCTCGAGGGTCTTGCCCTTGATCATCTCGGTCAACATGGAGGAGGAGGCGATGGCGCTGCCGCAGCCGAAAGTCTGGAACCTGGCATCGGCGATGCGGCCGTCGGCGTCGAGCTTGAAGGTGAGTCGCAGCGCGTCGCCGCAGGCCATCGATCCCACTTCGCCCACACCGTCCGGATCCTCGAGGGTGCCCACGTTGCGCGGGTTCATGAAGTGGTCGAGCACCTTGTCCGAGTAGTTCCACATGATGATGCCTCCTGGCGCATCGCCGCCAGCCACCGGGAAAAGGAGACCTTAGCAGTCCAGTGACAATGGTAAGCCAAATATACGCGCAGGCAAGAAGGGATCAGGTCATCCGGCGCGGCGCGACAGGGCGGTCTCGGCCAGCAGCAACAGGATGGCCAGCGACAGCAGGACGGGGGCGAGTTCGCGGCCCCGCAGCGCCGACGCGAAGTCGCCGGCGTCCACCGCGGCGAGATCCCGGCCCATCGCCAGGCCGGCCGTCGCGAGCTGCGCCAGGACGTCCTGCGGAGCGAGCAGCCGGGGGTCGCCTTCGGCCGGAGGCGGCGTGACCGCCACCACGCCGATCGTATCGCCGCCGGCGACGAAAGTGTAGTGGCCCTTCCGCCTGGCGGTCTCCCCCACGATCACCGGCATTCCCCGCTCCCAGCTCACGCGCGTCGACAACTGGCCGCGTTCGCCGTCCCGCGCGTGCCTGAACAGCAGCGTGGGGGGATCCTGCAGGCCCTCCCCATCGGTCAGGACCAGCCGCGGCGAGGCGCCGACGACCAGATTGCGCTCCCCCTCGCCGCCGCCGCCGGCCAGCAGGGCCGCCAGGCGCTGGGCAAGCGGCAGGAACATGGGATTGCGGGCCAGGTCGGTGGATCCCGCCGACAGGTTGAAGGGCAGCAACGCGAACCGGCCCCTGTCCAGCGCGCCGGTCGCCAGCAGGGGCGCGCCGCTCTCTCCCGCCATCAGCACGGCGAGACCGTTGTCACCCAGCGCGAAGTGGCGCCGCCAGCGGGAGCGCTCCAGCGTGCTCAACGCGGCGTCGGTCAGACCGCGGAACAACGGGTGCTGCCGGTCGAGGATCCGGGCCTCCTCGGCCCCCGTATCCGAACGGTTGCGGTAGGCGATGGTCCCGTCGACGCCCAGCATCGGCAGCAGCACGGCGCTGAGGTAGCCCGCGAGATTGTAGTCGCCGAACTGGAAAACGGCGCCGCCGCCCGCGCGCAGCCAGCGCGCCAGCGCCTCGCTCGTGCTGCGGCCCAACGGACCGGCGTCCAGGTAGACGAACAGGTCGGCGCGCTCCAGGTCGCCCGTCTCCAGCCTGTCGCTCCCGAGGGCCCGGACCCGGAAGATGGAGGAGGAGGCGCCCGTGTCGTCCCCGGTGACGCCCGGCGCCAGGGCCTGCTGCCAGTAGCGCCACCCGCCGCGGCCGGCCGCGACGCCCTGTTCGCCGTGGACCAGCAGGACCGCGATGCTGTCGCGGACGCTCATGACGAAGGGCCGGTCGTCGTCCACCGTGAACCGGTCCGCCTCGGTGGCCACCAGTCCGGCGTGGATGCCCGGGGCAGGTGCGGTCAGGGCGAAGACCAGGCTGTCGATCTCGCCGGCGCGGGCGGTGGCGACCGTCTCGGCGACGCGCTCGCCCCCGATCTCCAGCCAGAAGGCCTGGGCGGGACGGCCGACCAGCACTTCGGCCCGCAGCTGCACGGTCTCCCCGGGCTGCACGGCCCGCAGCGGCAACCGGACGTCGCGAACCCCGCCGTTGCTTCGTTCCTCGCCGAAGGCCCGCACCATGACCCGGTCGACGCCGGCGTCGGTCAGCTCGGCGGCGGCGCGGGAGAGCGCCGCCGCGTCCCAGGACGCCAGCTGGAGATCGGAGAGGACGAGCACCAGGGCCGGCCGGTGGCGGGCGCCCCGGGCCCAGGCGGCCGCGCTGGTCAGGGCGGCGGGCAGATCGAAGCCGCCGTCGGTGGGCGTCAGCTGGCGCAAGGCGCCGGCGGCGCCTTCCCCTCCCCGCGTCCAGTCGCCGAAGACGGCGCGCGGTTCATCCGCCGCTAGCAGGACCTGGATCTCGCTGCCGCCGGTCAGATCGGCGGCCGTGGTGGCGGCGTAAGCGACCGCCGCCGCGAAGCGGGGTCCTTCGTCTTCCGCGGTCTGCATGCTGGCGCTGGCATCGACGACAACGAGCATCGAGACGCGCCCGGCGTCTCCCGGCGCCAGTCCGGACAGCCGGGGGCGCGCCACGGCCAAGGCGATCAACAGGATCGCCAGCACGCGCAGCAGCAGCAACAGCAGCCTGTGCAGACCCAGGGAACGGGAGCGCTGGACCTGCACCTCCTCCAGGAACCGCAGATCGCTGAAGCGGATTTCGCGCACGCGCCGGCGGTTGAGCAGATGCAGGACGATCGGCACCGCGGCGGCCAGGGCGCCCAACAGTAATCCCGGGTTCAGGAAGGAGATGGGCATGTCAGGACATCCGCTTCCGCTTGCTCAGGTAGGCGAGCAAGGCGCGGTCGAAGGGCGTATCGGTGGAGATCTCGACCAGATCGACGCGCTGGCGACGGCACCCCTGGCGCAAGGTCCCGCGCCAGGCGGCCACGCGGTCGCGGTAATGCGCGCGGACGTGTGCGGGTTCGAGACGCACCTCGTGTCCGGGACGCTCCAGGTCGATGAACCGGGCCTCGCGCTTGAAGTCCAGATCGAGTTCGCGGGGATCCAGGATCTGGAAGACGATCACCTCGTGCCCGCGATGCCGGAGGTGCTTGATGCCGGACAGGACGTCCTCGGGCTCGTCCATGAGATCGGAGAAGAGCAGCATCAGGCCCCGGCGCGGCAGGCGCTCGGCCGCGCGGTGCATCATGGCGCCCAGGGACGTGCCGCGGCCTGGCTCCAGCCGGTCGAGATGCTTCAGCACGTGGAAGAGTTGCCGCTTGATCGCCCGGGCGGGCACCGAGGCCCGCGGCCCTTCGTCGAACACCTCGAGGCCGACGGCGTCGTTCTGCCGCAGCAGCAGGTGGGTGAAGCTGGCGGCGAGCAGCCGGGCGTAGGCGAGTTTCGTCGGACGCCTGTCGTCCGCGGTGAAGCCCATGCTCGCCGAACAGTCCAGCAGCAGCGTGGCGCGCAGGTTGGTCTCCTCGGCGAACACCTTGAGGTAGTGGCGGTCGGTCTTGGCGAAGACGCGCCAGTCCATGTGGGTGACGGGCTCCCCGGGTATGTACTGCCTGTACTCGGCGAACTCCACCGAGAAGCCGTGGTAGGGACTGCGGTGCAGGCCGACCAGGAAGCCCTCGACCACCAGGCGCGCGATGAGGTCCAGGCGATCGAGGCCGGCGACCGCGGCGGGAGTGGGCGTGGTCGCCCTCACGCCGGCACCTCGTCCAGCAGCATCTCGACGATGCGCTCCTTGTCCACCTCTTCGGCCTCGGCGTGGAAGTTGGTGACCAGGCGGTGGCGCAGCACCGGATGCGCGAGGGCGCGCACGTCCGCGATGTCCGGCGTCGGCCGGCCCTGGAGCAGGGCGCGGGTCTTGGCGCCGAGAAGCAGGCACTGGGAGGCGCGCGGGCCGGCGCCCCAGGCGAGGTACTCCTCCGCCGGGCGTACGGCGCCGGGCGAACCGACGCGGGTCGCCCGGGCCAGCGCCACGGCGTGACGGGTGACGTTCTCCGCCACGGGCACGCGATGCACCGCGTCCTGGAAGGAGAGGACCTGCTCCGCGCCCAGCACGACGCGCGGCGCCGCCTCGTGCACGCCGGTCGTGTGCTCGACGATGGCCACCTCCTCCTCCAGCTCGGGATAGCCGATCAGCACGTTGAACATGAAGCGGTCGAGCTGGGCCTCGGGCAGGGGATAGGTGCCCTCCTGCTCGATGGGATTCTGGGTGGCCAGGACGAAGAAGGGCGGCGGCAGGTCGTGGGTCGCGCCGCCGGCGGTGACCTTCCGCTCCTGCATGGCCTGGAGCAGCGCCGCCTGTGTCTTGGGCGGGGTGCGATTGATCTCGTCGGCCAGGACCACGTTGGCGAAGACGGGACCCCGGATGAAGCGGAAGACGCGCTGGCCGGTGGCCGTGTCGTCCTCCAGCACCTCGGAACCCGTGATGTCGCTCGGCATCAGGTCGGGCGTGAACTGGATGCGCGAGAAGGTCAGATCCAGGACCTGGGCCAGGGTGCTGATCAGCAGCGTCTTGGCCAGGCCGGGCACGCCCTCGAGCAGGACGTGCCCGCCTGCGAAGAGGGCCACCAGCAGTTCCTCGATCACGCGGTCCTGACCCACGATGACCTTGCCGATCTCGGCGCGCAGATCTTCGCCTGCGCGCATCAACCCGTCGATGCGATCGTTGCTTTCCACCACGTCTCCCCTGTCGTTGGTAGCTAGGGCCTCGGGTCCGGTCCAAGGTAACGGAACTTCGCCGACGCCTCAACCGCGGTCATCGACCCGTCTCATACGTCCCCGCGCGGATTGGTTCCCGGATCGCGAATATTCGTTGCGGGGTGGCCCCGGGGCACCCATCCTGTGGCGGCGAACCGGGAGGGCGCGATGGACAAGAAAATCTACCGCAACATGGAAGAGATCCTGCGGCGCATCGACGCGTCGGGCGGCGTCGAGGAGATGCTGCGCGAGATCCTGCGCAGGATCGTCGGCGTCTGGGCCGACGACTACGGCATCGAGAGCGGCCGCCTCTACCGCGAAGGCGAGGACGAATACGAACTGATCGAGAGCGTGGGCGAGTACGGCGACGCCATCACGGGCAAGACCGTCCCCAAGAGCTATGCCCTGCTGCGCGAACTCGAACGGCAGCGCGCGGTGAGGATCACGCCCGAGACGCCCGGCTACGACCCCGACTTCGAGGCGCAGTTCAGCCACTTCGACAACGCGGCGGTGATTGTGGGCGGGGCGCCCGCCTACATCATGAGCTTCGGCATCCGCAGGCAGGAAGACTCCGGCGACCTGAACTTCATCCTGCAGACCATCAGGACATCCGTGGGACTCAAGCTGCGCCAGAGCAACCTGGAGTCGATGCTACGCCAGGCCCAGCAGATCCAGCAGAGCCTGCTGCCGCGCAACCTGCCCGAGCTGCCGGGTTTCGAACTGGCCGCAACCTCGGTTCCCGCCGAGGAGGTGGGCGGCGACGTCTACGACGCGCAGACGGTCGAGGACGGCGTGATCAGCTTGACCGTGGGCGACGCCAGCGGCCACGGCCTGCCCGCCGCCCTGCAGGCCCGCGACCTGATCACCGGCCTGCGCATGGGCGCCGCGGACCAGCACAAGATCAGCACCACCGTCCAGCAGCTCAACCGCGTGATCCACCAGAGCGGGCTGGTCAGCCGCTTCATCTCGCTCTTCTACGGCGAGCTCGAGGAGACGGGCAACCTGTCTTTCGTCAACGGCGGCCACTGCCCGCCCCTGCTCTTCGCGACCGACGGCCGGGTCTTCGAGCTGCCGAGCAACGGGCCGGTGCTCGGGCCCCTGCCCGACGCCTCCTACCTGCGCAGCTTCGCCTACATCCGTCCCGGCGAGATCCTGCTGATGTTCACGGACGGATTGATCGAGCGGGAGCGGCCCGCCGGCGACCGGGAACAGTTCGGGATCGGACGTCTGATGTCCCGGGTGCAGGAATTGCGGGATGAACCGGCAGACGCAATCGTGTCCGGGCTGCTCGACACCGTGCGCACGTTCGGCGGCGACGCGCCCTGGGCCGACGACGTGACGGTCTTCGTGGTGCGCCGCAAGCCGGCGGCGGAGTTCGAGCCCAAGAGCGACCTCTACTCCGTGTCCGCCAACCGGCGTTCGCCGCAGGTGAGGCTGGTCAAGGACTAGGCCGGACGCGGACGAGGCGGTACAGCGCATAGGTCCACATCCCCGCCTCCTGCAGACCCACCCCGTCGATGCCGCAGGTGTCCAGCAGCTCGAACGTCACGCCTTCGACCGTGCGTCCGGTCCAGCGCGGCGGGCCCTTGGTACGATCGAAGAAGTAGCCGGGCTCGTCGAGTTCGAGCCAGCGCCCGCTCTCGACCATCCGCTCGAATCCCATCTCCAGACCCATCGCGCGCGCATCGGGGCTGACCAGTCCGGCCAGGTCGAGGATGCGCCGCTCGCTGGCGAAGCCGAGCGCGCCGATGTCCAGGGCCGCGATCACGGCGTCCGGCGGCGTGTTGTCGCGCAGCCACTCGCCGGTGCCGTAGAAGCACTCGTGGACACCGCGGCTGAAGACGGCGGCGTACGGCCGCACCTTGGACGTCAGCAGGCCGGCGTTGACCAGCAAGGCCGCCACGGCCGCCGCCGCCACGACCCTGCGTCCGGCCGTGCCGCGCGACCCCTGGCGCCTCAGCATGGCTCCGGCCAGGACGGCCATGGCCAGCAGCAGGGGCGCCAGCAGGGGCGACACGTAGCGCGAGATGGTCCAGACCTGCTTGGCCGAGTACCCACCGACCAGCACGACCAGCCAGGTGGCCGCGATCGCGCCGAGGGCCAGCGCCCGCGGTCCGAAGGTCTTGCCGTCGCCGCCGGCCAGACCGCGCCGGCGGTCCAACCAGAAGCCCGCCGCCACGAAGACCAGCGCCAGCCACAGCACCCCCTGCACGGCGGCCAGCTGCTGGATCGTGCGCGCGAGGTACTCTACCATCTCCGCCGGCGATAGCTGCAGGGGATAGCTCTTGGCGGCGGCGGTGCCGGGGATCATGCGGCCGAAGACGGACCGGGCGTAGACCAGCCAGGGTCCGGCCACCATCAGCCAACCCAGTCCCACCTTGGCCAGGGACGCCAGGGCGGAGCGGCCGGGATGGCGCCGGCGCTGCAGCCACAGCAGCCAGGGCAGGGCGCAGGGAGCCAGCAGAGCGATCTCCGGCCGCGCCAGCGACCCCAGACCCCAGGTCGCCCCCCAGGCCACCCAGGCGATGGGCCCGCTGGCGGCGACCGGACCGAGCAGCACAAGCATGAGCAATTCGGCCAGCGGCGTTTCCATGCCCGACAGGGCCCAGCGGAGGAACCAGGCGTCCAGGGCGACCAGCAGCAGGAGCCAGGGGCGCCAGCCGGCTGGCAACGGCAACCGCACCAGCAGGCGGTCGGCCACGATCAGCTTGGCGGCGGCCGCGACGAGGCCGAGGCTGCGGGCCGCAGCCAGCGGCGCCAGTCCGAGCTTCATCAGGAACACCAGGCTGAAGACCCACAGCGGGGATGTCGAACCGTAGGTGGGATCGCCCGGGTTGAAGGTGTACTCGCCGCGTTCCAGCAGGTTGCGGGCGTAGCGCAGGTGGATCCAGGTGTCGTCGGTGACGTAGTCCCACAGCAGCGCGGCGCCCAGGGCCAGGACGGCGAAGGCGAGGATCAGACCTGTCAGGCGTGCGCGATCCAAAACGCGACCGTCCCCTTCGCACGTGTGGGTGGCGACCGGCGGTTCCGGATCGCGACGTTCGCAGGATAAGCTCTCCCCCCCCGGCGGGCCAGCCCCATGTTACGGACCACGCCGCCTGCGCGGACCGGGGCATGGCCGTGTACCTCGGCGGGGTTCGCGGTCCTGATGCAGCCGATCTGCCGGGCGCAGCGGTCGAGCGGCCCCGCCACCTCGAGTGGCGGGGCCGCGTCCCGGCAGATCGGCTGTATCAAGACCGCGCAACGACTCAGGTGAGGAACATGGGCATCCCCGACACGTTGCGCACGTCGGCCCGGTACTGGTCCGTATCATAGAACCGATCCACGTCGACGCGCTTGATGCCGCCGGTGATCGAGGCCAGGGGCACCGCCGTGTACTTGCCGCCCTGCAGGCCGGTCATGAAGCCGGTCTTGCCCTCGATGAGGTAATCCATGGCCAGGTTGGCGTAGTTCATGGCCACCATGCGGTCCAGGGCGTCGGGTGCGCCGCAGCGCATCAGATAGGCCAGGGACTGGTACATGATGTCCTCGCCCGTCAACTCCTTGATGCGGTGTGAGGTGTGCTTGCCGATCCCGCCCAGCTTCTTGTGGCCGAAGGCGTCCTTCTCGCCCGATTGGTGGATCTCGCCGCCCACCTCGGTGGCTCCCTCGCTGATGGTCATGATGGCGTAGTTGCTCGGGTTGCCCGCCTTGTCCGTCTTGAGCATCCCGGCGAGACGCTCCATGTCGAAGGGCACCTCGGAGATGATGGAGCGGTTGACGCCCGCGAGGTAGCTGACGATCAGGGCCGTCTCCCCGCTGTTGCGGCCGAAGAGCTCGATGATGCCGATGCGCTCGTGGCTACCGATCGGCGTGCGCAGCTGCGTGATGGCGTCCACCGACCTTGTGACCGCGGTGCTGAAGCCGATGCAGTAGTCGGTGCCGAAGACGTCGTTGTCCATGGTCTTGGGCACGGCCATGATGGGGAACCCGGTCTCGTGCAGGCGCGCCGCGTAGCTCAGGGTGTCGTCGCCGCCGACGGGGATCAGGGCGTCCACCTGCAGGTCCTCGAGCGCCGCGAAGATGTGGTCGGTGATGTCCGCGGGATAGGTCATGCCCGCGCGCTTGACGTGGTCGAACATGTCCTTCTCGCGGATCTTGGCCGGATTGGTGCGCGACGAGTGCAGGAACGTGCCCCCGGAACGGTCGATCGTGCGCACGGCCTCCCACGGCAGCGGCTTCAGCCAGGGCGCGTTCCACTCCGGGTCGCCGAGCTTGTAGGCGGCCAGCGACTCCCAGCCCTTGCGCAGGCCGAGCACCTCGTAGCCCGCCTGCAGGGCGCGCCAGACCACCTGCTTGATGCAGGCGTTGAGACCCGGCACGTCGCCGCCGCCGGTCAGGATCGCGATCTTCTTCTTGCGGTTCATCGTTTCTCTCCGGTCCGGGTCGTCGTCAGGTCGTCGCGATGGGGACAGCCGCCGCTGAGGAACGTTCCCTCGCAGGACATGCGCGCCAGTTCCAGGACGTCGCGTTCGCCGAAACCGAATAGCGCCATGGCCAGCTCGTACTCGCGCGAGAGGGTTGTGGCCGAGACGGTCGGGTTGTCGGTGCACATGGCCACCTTGACGCCGGCGTCCAGGAAGCGCGGCAGCGGATGATCGCGCAGGTCGGCGACGGCGCCGGTCTGCAGGTTGGAGCTGAGGCAGACCTCCAGCACCACGCCGTCGCGGGCCAGGCGCTTCATCAGCTCGGGATCGCGCCCGGCGGAGGTGCCGTGACCGATGCGCGCCGGGCCGAGGTGGTCCAGGGCCTCCCAGATGCGCTCGGGGCCCTCGCTCTCGCCGGCGTGGACGGTCTTGTGCAGGCCCATCCTGGCGGCCAGGTCGTAGGCCTTGCGGAAGAGGATGGGCGGGAACGGCGCCTCGGGGCCGGCGATGTCGAAGCCGATCACGCCCACGTCCGAGTGGAAATCCTGCCGCTCGCCGATGATCTCGCGCAGCAGGATCCTGGCCATGTTGCCGCCGTGGCTGCGCATGGCGATCACCACGATGCCGCAGCGGAAGTCGACGTGGGCGTCCTTGAAGCGCACCAGACCCTTGCGCGTCGCGTGCAGCACCTGTCGGGTGGTCAGGCCGGCGCGCCGGTGGATCAGCGGGTTGATGCGCAGCTCGAGCAGGCGGATGCCGTCGGCGTAGGCGTCCTCGGCGATCTCGTAGGCGATGCGCATGATGTTGTCGTAGAACTGGGTGTACTGCAGCGGGACGTGGAACTTGTCCAGGTAGTCGATCAGCGACTTGTCCTGCTTGTCGTCCCACTCCAGGTAGCGGCGGAAGGCCTCGAAGTCCAGGCCCGGCACGGCCGAGTAGTACTTCTCCGACAGCTCCCACAGGGTCGCCGGCCGGATGGAGCCGTCGAAGTGGCGGTGCAGTTCCGCCAGGGGCAGCGTCTCGAGGAACGCGCGCCTGTCCTCAGGGGTCATCTTTTCTCCCCGGGTTCGTGTTTCTCGCTCTGTTTGGGGGCATAGGATAGGTCCGGGACGCCGGCCTGTCCAGCGGGAGCGGAAGCGGATCAGCCGACCAGGGGCAGCGCGACGGTGCGGATGGAGTTGCCGACGTGCAGGCGGACGGTGTAGAGGCCGGGCTCGAGACGTTCGCCGAGAGCGTCCTCGCCGCGCCAGCGCACGGCGTGGCGGCCGGCCGGGTAGACGGCGTCGGCCAGTCGGATCACGGGGTTGCCCTCGGCGTCGAGCACGTCGAGGACCACGTGGGCCTCGCGGTCCAGGTAGAAGGGGACGTAGGTGGCCGGGGCGGCCACGCGGGGATGGGGGTCGAGCAGGCGGACGGAGCCGTAGGGGGCGGCGAGGGCGGCGCCTGCGGTCAGCAGGAGGGCCATGGCCAGGATGATAGGCGATGTGTGGCGACGAGGCATGCTGTCTCCCCTCTAGGCGCCGGGTCGGGGATGTCTCATGAGGTATCATTATATCACACCATTCCTTGATGTTTCTAGTCATTGCCTTACATATGATCATAATCACTCCACCCTGGGTGGTATGTGCGATATTCGGGATCAAAGCGTGAGTCCGGGCGCATCTACTTCATGAGGGATAATTTCCGACTCTCGATCAGTTCGCCTGCCTTCAACCTGGCGATGTGGACACGTCTGGACATTTTCAGTGCGTGATTCGGAATACGTAACGGGGAGAGGCATATGACGATCACCCTTGAGGCCTCCCAAAAACCGATCGACACCACCCCCCGCCATGAGTACCCTTCCCCCACCCAAACGCCACCCGCAAGCCCCAAGCAAGGAAACGCCCATGTTCGACCGCAACGTACTCGACCTGGACCTGGACAAGACCGTAGAGACGATCAAGACCCGGCTGCGCGAGCTCGTGTCGCGCCGCATGCTGCGCCGCGGCGCCGTGGTCGCCATGAGCGGGGGCATCGACAGCAGCGTGACCGCGGCGCTGGCCGTGGAGGCCCTGGGCCCCAAGAAGGTCTTCGGCCTGCTGCTGCCCGAGCGCGACTCGTCGGCCGCGAGCCGCTCGCTGGGCGCGCAGCTCGCCGAGCACCTGGGCATCGCGTACGCGGTGGAGGATATCGCGCCGGCGCTGGAGGCGATCGGCTGCTACCGCTGGCGCGACGCGGCCTACCGCGAGGTCTTTCCCGGGTACGGCGAGGGCTGGAAGGCCAAGATCGTGCTGCCGCCGGACCTGATGGACTCCGACCGCATGAACGTCTACCGGCTGGTGGTGCAGGATCCCGGCGGCGACATGCACGAGGAGCGGCTGCCGCTGAAGGCGTACCTGCAGATAGTGGCCGCGACGAACTTCAAGCAGCGCATCCGCAAGACCATGGAGTACTTCCACGCCGACAGGCTGAACTACGCCGTGATGGGCACCCCCAACCGGCTCGAATACGACCAGGGCTTCTTCGTGAAGAACGGCGACGGGTCGGCCGACATCAAGCCCATCGCCCACCTCTACAAGACGCAGGTCTACGCCCTGGCGCGGCACCTGGGTCTGCCCGAGGAGATCTGCACCGTCGTGCCGACCACCGACACATATTCGCTGCCCCAGGGC
Source organism: bacterium (assembly GCA_018814885.1). Classification (NCBI taxonomy): domain Bacteria; species bacterium. The sequence continues at coordinate 27,465 of JAHIYU010000147.1, forward strand.
CAGGACGAGTTCTACTTCGTGCTGCCCTACGCCGAGATGGACCTGTTGCTGTGGGCGATGAACCACGACGTGACGGCCGCCGCGGCGGCGCGGGCGCTGGGCCTGGAGCAGGTGCAGGTCGAGCGCGTCTATCGCGACATCGAGCGCAAGCGCGCCACCACGCTGCCGCTGCACCTGCCGCCGCAGCTGATCGAGAACGTCCCGGAGATCGTCAAATGAGAGGCGCGGGCAAGGCTAAAAACTTGTCGTCCGGGCTTGATTGAGTACCATTGGTGAAATGCCTGTGTGCAGGTCCGGCGCTCGGGAATGGAAGGGGCCTCGCGTGAAAATCACCACCAAAGTCCGCTACGGACTCCGCGCGCTACTGCAGATCGCCGTCAGCTACGACGGCAAGCCCGTCCCTCTCAGCTCCATCGCCGAATCCCAGGAAATCAGCCGCAAGTATCTGGAGCAACTCGTCGCCGCGCTGCGCAAGGCCGACCTGGTCGGCAGCCGCAAGGGCGTTCACGGCGGCTATTACCTGATCAGCGAGCCCAAGGACATCTCGCTCTGGGACGTCTTCCTGACGCTGGAAGGGCAGACGCCGCTGGTCGAATGCGTCCCCAATCCCGATTCGTGCGAGAGATCCGCCTTCTGCACCACGCGCAGCATCTGGGAACTGCTCGACATGAAGCTCAAGGAGTTCTGGGAGGGCTTCACCCTCCAGGATCTGATGGATCGCCTGCCCGAGATCGAACGATCGCTGGACGAGAGCAGGAAAGCGCCTCAGGTCTAGCCCGCCGCGATGAGCGCTGCCGCCTCGCACCGCCTGGAATAGCCGCTCGTTGCCGGTTTGACAACCACCGGTCGACGCTTCACTTTTCGCCCAGGCGTCGACCCCAATCCAAGCGAGAAACCACATGGAATTCATCCGACAGCTGCGTCGCAAGGCCGCCGAACTCCACCGCACCATCGTGCTGCCCGAGAGCGGCGACGAGCGCACCCTGCGCGCCGCCGCGACGTTGCGCGACGAGGCCATCGCCGGCGTGTTCCTGCTGGGCGATGCGGCGGACATCCGGTCGCGCCTGCGGGACCTGGGGCTCTCCGCCGACGGCATCGCCATCGCCGATCCCGCCGCCAATCCCGATCGCGAGGCCCTGGCCGCCACGCTGTACGAGAAACGCAAGCACAAGGGCCTGTCGCTGGCCGAGGCGGCGCAGACCGCGACGGATCCCCTCTACTGCGGCGCCCTGATGGTCGAGCGCGGCCTGGCCGACGGCATGGTGGCGGGCGCCGTGAACAGCACCGGCAACGTGTTGCGCGCGGGCTTCCAGGCCATCGGCACGGCTCCCGGCTGCTCGATCGTGTCGAGCTGCTTCGTGATGGTCAACCCGGACTGGCAGCTGGGCACCGACGGCATGATCGTCTTCGCCGACTGCGCCGTGAACCCCGACCCCGACGCCGCGCAGCTCGCGGACATCGCCGCGGCCACCGCCGCGACGGCGCGGGCGCTCTGCGGTTTCGAGCCCCGGGTGGCCCTGCTCAGCTACTCCACCAAGGGCAGCGGCGCGGGCGCGAGCGTGGACAAGGTCGACGAGGCGCTGCGCATCCTGCGGGAAAAGGCGCCCGACCTCGCCGCCGATGCGGCCCTGCAGGCCGACGCCGCCCTGGTACCGGCCGTGGGCGAGCGGAAGGCCCCCGGCAGCGCCGTCGCCGGCCGCGCCAACGTGCTGATCTTCCCGGACCTGGATGCCGGCAACATCGCCTACAAGCTCGTCCAGAGGCTGGCCGGCGCCGAGGCCGTCGGGCCGGTTATGCAAGGCATGGCCAAGCCGATCAACGACCTGTCGCGCGGCTGCAGCGTCGACGACATCGTCAACGTGGCCGCCATCACGGCCCTGCAGGGCGGAGGATCCGCGCCGTGACGAACGTGCTGGTGGTCAACTGCGGCAGCAGCTCGCTCAAGTACCAGTTCCTGGCGATGGAGAACGAGCGCCTGCTGGCCAAGGGCCTGGTCGAGCGCATCGGCCAGGACGAGGGCCACCACGTCTACAAGCGCCCGAAGCACGATGCCGTCGAGGAGACCTGTCCCATCCCCGACCACCGGGCCGCCATGGAGCTGCTGCTGGCGGCCCTGACGCATCCCGACCACGGCGTCGTCGGGAGCTACGAAGAGATCTCCGGCGTGGGGCATCGCGTGGTGCACGCGGGCGAGGCCTATTCCGGCAGCGTGATGATCGACGACGAGGTGATGGCGGCCCTGGAGGCCTGCATCCCGCTGGCACCGCTGCACAACCCGCCCAACATCATGGGCATCAAGGCGGCCCGCGCCGTGCTGCCGGAGGTGCCCATGGTCGGCGTCTTCGACACCGCCTTCCACCAGACCATGCCCGACACCTCGTACGTCTATCCCCTGCCGTACGAGCTCTACACGGAGCACGGGATCCGCCGCTACGGATTCCACGGCACCAGCCACCGTTACGTCGCCTTGCGCGCGGCCGAGATCCTCGCCCGCGACCCCGCCGAGCTCAACCTCATCACCTGCCACCTGGGCAACGGGGCCTCGGTGGCGGCCATCAAGCGCGGCAAGTCCATCGACACGTCAATGGGCTTCACCCCCCTGGAAGGGCTGGTGATGGGCACCCGGTCCGGCGACATCGATCCCGCCATCGTCGGCTACCTCGAAAGCAACCTGGGCATGAGCAGCGCCGAGGTCGTCCACCTGCTCAACAAGCAGAGCGGGTTGCTGGGCATCAGCGGCGTCTCGAGCGATCTGCGCGACGTGGAGCGCGAGTACGCCAACGGGAACGACCGTGCGCGCCTGGCCCTGGAAGTGTATTGTTACCACATCCGCAAGTACATCGGGGCCTACGCCGTGGCCCTGGGCCACGTGGACGCGATCACCTTCACCGCCGGCGTCGGCGAAAACGACTCCCTGGTCAGGGAATGGTCCTGCCGCGGACTGGGCATCATCGGCGCCGTGCTCGACCCCTTCAAGAACGCCACGCGGCACGATGAGGCCATCATCAGCAAGATGTCTTCGCGGGTGACAATCATGATCGTACCCACCAACGAGGAGTTGATGATTGCGCGCGACACGATGTCCATCGCCTTCCCGACCGTCGCCGCGGTGTGACGCCGCGATGCCCCCCGTCCCCAGGACAGCGATCGCGGCGGCCCTGATCGCGGGCCTGATCGCGGCGTGG
>JAHIYU010000148.1 GCA_018814885.1 bacterium
GCGCCCTGCCCAGCAGGCGCACCTCCCCGCGTCCGGGCGCGGCCAGGCCCAGCATCAGGCGCAGCAGGGTGGACTTGCCCCCGCCGTTGGGCCCGATGATGGACACGAAATCGCCGGCGTGCACCTTGCAGCTCACCCCGGCGAGGACCCGCGTCCGGCCGTAGTTGAAATCCACGTCGCGCAGGGTCACGACCGGTTCGCCGCTCATGGCGAGACGTCCTTCGCGGTGGAGGTCGAGAGGGCCGCGCCGATCCTGGCCGCCATCCGCAGCAGGTTGTCGGCGTAGTCGTACGCCAGGGGATCGAGGACCGCCACCGCGAGGCCCTCCGCCGCGGCGACCGCCTGCAGCTGGGCGCTGGCCGACTGGGGCTGGACGAAGACCGTGTTGATGCGCTGGTCGCGGATCTCCGCCAGCACGGCCGCCAGGTGGCGCGGGCTGGGGGGGAGGCCGTCCTTCTCGATGGCCTTCTGCACGAAGCCGTAGTCGTGCGCCAGGTAGCCGAAGGCCGGATGAAACACGACCATGGTGCGGCCGGCGGCCGGCGCCAGCAGCTCCGCCACCGCGCCGTCCAGGACATCGAGTTCGGCCTGCAGCCGCGCGAGGTTCGTGGCCAGGGTGCCGGCGAGTTCCGGTCGCAGGTCACCCAGCGCCGCCGCCGCCGTCGCCGCCATCACCCGCATGCGGCGCGGGCTGAGCCAGACGTGGGGGTCGCATTCGTGCCCGTGGCCGTGGTCGTCTCCGGCCAGCAGTTCCACGCCCGCGGACAGGTCCGCCACGATCAGGTCCCGGCAGCCGTCGCGCAGACGGGGAATCAGGATGCGTTCGAGGGGCACGCCCACGGACAGGTAGAGACGCGTGGCGGACAGCTCGGCCAGACGCCGCGGCGTGGGATCGTAGGTGGCGGGGGACTCGCCGGGAGCCAGGGCGACCTCGAGCGCGAAGGCCTCTCCGGCCAGGCGTTCGACCAGCCAGGCCTGGGGCGCGATGCTGACCGTGACCTGCGGGCGCTCGCCGCCTTCGGCGCCGCCGGGCGCGCCGGCCGCCGCCATACAGAGCCACATCGTGATTCCCGACAACCGCATCGGATCCCCCCGGGTCGCGTACTTCCGCAGGACCGTGGCATGATAGGCGCAAACGACCCCATCCTGCAACCGGACGCTGACTTGCCCGTAGTGACATACCGTGCCATCCTGATCGCACGTCGACGTTCGTGTGCGCCGCCGACCTTCGATTCATATCCAGCGAAAGCGAGGATCGCCGTGAAACGCCTGTTGCCGTGGTTCGTCCTGTCGATCTTGGTCTCCGCCGCGTCGGTCGCGCCGGCCGCCACCCACCTGATGCGCTACGCCGACATCCACGGCGACCTGATCGTCTTCACCTACGAGAACGATCTCTGGCTGGTGGACGCCGCGGGCGGCGACGCCCGGCGCCTGACCTCCCATCCCGGCAACGAGCGTTTCGCCAAGTTCAGCCCGGACGGCGAGCGGATCGCCTTCACCGCCGGCTACGACGGCGGCAACGACGTCTACGTCATGGACACCCGCGGGGGCGAACCGCGGCGTCTGACCTGGCACCCCGGACCGGACTTCGTCCTCGGCTGGCATCCCGACGGCGACCGCGTCCTCTTCCGCTCGGTGCGCGTCGCGCCCATGGGCGAGTTCGAGACCTACCTGGTCCCCGTCGACGGCGGCATGCCCGAAAAGCTCGCCATCGACCGCGGCGGCCTCGCGTCGCTCTCGCCGGACGGCGGCAAGCTCGCCTACAACCGCATCTCGCGCGAGAACCGCACCTGGAAGCGCTACCGGGGCGGCATGGCCCAGGACGTCTGGGTGGCCGACTTCACGACCGGCGCGATCGACCGTATCACAGACTGGGAAGGCACCGACAACTTCCCCATGTGGCACGACGGCAAGATCTACTTCAACAGCGACCGCGAGGACGGCACGCTCAATCTCTACGCGCACGACGTCGCCACCGGCGCCGTGACCCGTATGACCGGCTACGACGATTACGACGTCAAGTATCCGTCGCTGGGCGACGGGCGCATCGTCTACCAGTACGGCGAGCGGCTGCACGTGCTGGACCTGGCCACCGGCGCGATCCGGCGGGTCGATGTCCGCGTGCCGTCGGACAGGGTCCGCATGCGCCCGGAGTACGTCCCGGTCGCGCCGACCACGGGCTCGTTCAACCTCTCGCCGGGCGGCGAGCGCCTGTTGCTGGAGGCCCGCGGCGAGATTCTCAACCTGCCCGTCGAGGAAGGCGATCCCGTGGACCTGACCCACACCTCGGCCTCCCGCGAGAAGAGCGCCGCCTGGTCACCGGACGGCAAGTGGATCGCGTTGGTCAGCGACCGCACCGGCGAGGAGGAGATCTGGCTGACCGATCAGAAGGGGCAGACGACCAGGCAGCTCACCACGGGCGGCGACGGCTATCTCATGCAGCCGGTCTGGTCGCCCGATGCCAAGCGGTTGATCTACAGCGACAAGTTCATGCGCCTGAACTTGGTCGAGGTGCCCGGCGGCAGGGCCATGGTCATCGCCCGCGGCGAATACGACGACGCCTGGGAGCGCTGGGGCATCCAGGATTACGCCTGGAGCCCGTGTTCGCGCTGGGTGGTCTACAGCATGATGGGCGCCAACATGAACGAGTCGATCTATCTCTACTCTCTCGACAGCGGCGAGACCACGCGTCTCACCGACGACTGGCACACCGACTGGAGCCCGTCCTTCTCGCCCGACGGCAAGTATCTCTACTTCCTGTCCAACCGCACCTTCGAACCGGTCATGGGTTTCCAGGACCAGAACCACGTCTTCCTGGACATGGGCCGCGCCTACGTCGTGCTGCTGGATGCCGAAGCGTCCTCGCCCTTCACATGCGAGGACGTGCTGGTGGAGGAGGACGCCGGCCATGACGGGGACGACGAGGAAGGGGACGACGAGGAAGGGGACGAGGAGGACAAGGACGACGAGGCCGCCACGCCGATCGATCTCGAAGGCATCGCCGGGCGCGTCCTCGCCTGCGAGGGCTTCGCGGCCGGCAACTGGTTCCGGCTCGAGGCCGTCGAGGGCGGTTTCCTGGCCCTGCAGAAGACCGGGCGCGAGTTCCTCAAGTACCAGAACGTCAACGACGAGACGACGGACCTGCTGGACCTGGTGAAGTACGACATCGAGGAAGCCGAGACCACGCCGCTCCTCTCGTCCATCAACAACTACCACCTCTCGGCCGACGGCAAGAAGCTCGTCTACCGCGCGGCCTCCACCTACGGCGTCGTGGATGCGGGCGAGGCGGCGTCTCTCGGCGACGGCGACGTGGATCTCTCCGGCGTGCGCCTGCGCGTGGTGCGCGGCGAGGAGTTCCTGCAGATCTTCGACGAGGCGTGGCGCATCCAGCGCGACTGGTTCTACGATCCCAGCATGCACGGCCTCGACTGGCAGTCGATAGGCGAGAAGTACCATCGCTTCGTCCCCGACTGCGGCAACCGCGCCGACCTGAACTACCTGATCGGCGAGATGATCGCCGAGCTCAACATCGGCCACACCTACATCTTCGGCGGCGACTATGCGCCGGGCGGCGGGCACGTGGGCGTGGGCCTGCTGGGCGCCGAGTTCGCCGCGGAGCGCGGCGACGACTTCTACCGCATCGCCCGCATCGTGCCGGGCGTGTCCTGGAACGACCGCGAGCGCTCGCCGCTGGCGGAGCCGGGATGTCCCGTCCGCGCCGGCCAGTACCTGATCGCCATCGACGGGCAGCCGGTCCGGGCCGGAGACAACGTCTATCGCCACCTCGAGGACAAGGCCGACCGCATGATCACCTTGACCGTCAACGACCGGCCCGCGGCCGAGGGCGCCACGGCCTGCCGCGTGCGCACCGTCGACTGGGAGGGTGCCATCCGCTACCGGGAGTGGGTGGAGGACAACCGCGCCTCGGTGGAGCAGCTCGGCGGCGGCCGCGTCGGCTATCTGCATCTGCCCAACATGATGGAGGCCGGCCTGATCGAGTTCGCCGGGGCCTTCTATCCCCTGTACGCCAAGGAAGCTCTGATCGTCGATGAGCGTTACAACGGCGGCGGTTTCGTCGGCGACATGATCATCGACCGGCTCGAACGTCGCCTCTGGGCGCTGGACCAGCCGCGCGAGGGGAAGATGGGCCGCAACCCCGAGCGGTGCTTCCACGGGCCGGTCGTCGTGCTGATCAACGAGAACACGGGGTCCAACGGCGAGTACTTCGCCTACGCCGTCAAGGCCAAGCGGCTGGCCACGGTGATGGGCGTACGCACCTGGGGCGGCGCGGTGGGCATCGAGCCGCACCAGGGCATGGTCGACGGCAGCGGCACCACGCCGCCCCAGTTCGCGCCCATCGGCCTGGACGGCGCCTGGATCATCGAGGGCCATGGCGTGGATCCCGACATCGTGGTCGTCAACGACCCGGCGGACGTGGTCGCGGGGCGCGATGCGCAGCTGGAGGCCGCGGTCGCGCACCTGCTGGATACGCTCGCGCGGGAGGGGGAGCGCTGGCGCCTGCCCGGACGCCCGGCCTACCCCGACAAGAGCAAGTGACCATGGAGATGTGCAGCGGCGTCGGCCAGGGGCCGGCGCCGCCGAACGCTCTCCCCGTCCCGAGAGCGACCTGCCCGATTGCATATTCCCACCTAAAACCTTATAATTGAGGCGTCGCCGACATCCCCGCCGCTCACGCCCACATCCACGAGGAGTTTCGATCCATGCACCTCATCACCACGTTGCACCGGTTCGTCTCCAGGACGTCCTGCCTGGCGGGGCTCACCGCCATGGTCGTGTCGATGTCCCTGTCGCCCCAGGCCACGGCCGCCCCGCGCGCCGTCCTGGGGGAGCTGATATCGGCGGCCGGCTGACCCTACTGCCCTTCCGCGGTCGCGGGATTCCGGCAGCTCTCCGCGCAGTATGGTGCCCAGTTCGTGCCCATCACCTGGTATCTGACGTCCCCCTACGACACGCCCGAGGGTACTGGGCGCTGGAGCTGGTACGGCGGACCGGGCACGCCGGCCGCTTTCTTCGACGGTTACGACGACATCATCGGCGGCCAGGAGTCGGGCAGCATGTACTCCACCTATCAGCCGATCGTGGGGGCGCACCTGGGGGACGAGTCCCCCCTGATCGTCGAGGCCTTTTACACCCTCATCGGGCTCGAGGGCGCCCTGAGCGTCACCATCGAGGTCGACCAAGCCGTGACCACGACCAACAACGTGGTCCAGTTCGCGGTCTTCGAGAACAACATCATCGGCGAGGTGAACCTGGCGCGCGATGTGCTCGCCCCGGAGCCCTTCACCCTGACCACACCCGGGCAGAGCGTCGTCCTCAACCGAGCGTTCACCGTGTCGCCGAGCTGGGCCGTGGAGAACCTCGGCGTGGCGGTCTTCGTCCAGAGCGAGGCGGGCGACAAGCGGGTGCTCCAGGCCGCGCTGGCCGTGCCGGATTATGCGGGCCTTATCCACGTGGACGCGAACCCGGAGGGGCTCGACGCCCCCTGGACCCTGGCTGGGCCCGACGGTTTCGTCCAGGAGCGGATCAACGATGCGTCGCTGCCGGTATTCTCGGCCGGGGAGTACACGATCACCTGGGGCGCCGTCGAAGGCTGGACCACGCCCGTGCCGGCGCTGGAGACGCTGACGCTGGTGGAGGACGGCGAGCTGCTCTTCACGGGCCTCTACACCGGCGGCCCCTTCGTCGGCGAGAGCGGTGGCGATCTGGGCAACGCGAGCGGCGCGGACCAGGGCGTGGCGCTGCGCGACTGGGACGGTGACGGGGATCTCGACATCGCCGTCGCCTGCCGCGGCACGGCCGATCTCCTGTTGAGCAACCAGTCCGGCAACGCGTTCAGCGCGGTGCCATCGCCCCTGCTCGCCGGTACCGCCGCCAGCACATCGATCGCCTGGGGCGACTTCGACGACGACGGCCATCCCGATCTCTACATCGCGCGCGACGGCGAGGCGAACGCCTTGTTGCGCAACGACGGCGCCGGCGGGTTCGTGGACGTGACCTTCAGCGACGCGGGCGACACCGGGCCCGCCAGCACGGCGATCTGGACCGATTTCAACCGTGACGGGAATCTGGATCTGTACGTCGTCAACACGGGCCAGATGGACAGGTACCTGATGAACCTCGGGCTCGTCGGCGGGAACTACCTGTTCTTCACCTACGGTAGCGGCAACGAGGGGAGCGGCGTCGCGGCCGCCTGGGCCGATTACGACGACGACGGCGACCAGGATTTCTACCTGACCAGGAGTTTCGCCGCGAACGTCCTGTACCAGTACGACGGCGTCTCCCCGTTCGGGGAGGCCACCGTTCCCACGGTCCTGAGCGACGTCGGCGGCGGCGCCGGCTGCGCCTGGGGCGATTACGACAACGACGGAGACCTGGATCTTTACTTCGCCAACGACGGCAGCCGTGACCGCCTGGTCCGCCAGACCACCACGAGCTGGTCCCTGGTCCTCGGCGGCGCCCTGGAGGACCCCGGCCACGGCAGGGGCGTGGCCTGGGGCGATCTCGACAACGACGGCGATCTCGACCTGTACATCGCGCGGCACGGCGAGTACGACCGCTTCCTGCGCAACGACGGGGGCGTATTCGTGAACGTCCCGCTGGGCATCGACGCCACCGCCGGCCTCGCCAACGGCGTCGCCCTGGGCGACACCGACGGCGACGGCGACCTGGATGTCTACGTGGGCAACGAGAGCGGGCCCAACGTGCTGCTGATCAACCAGCTCGACAACGGCAACCATTGGCTGCACGTGGACCTGGTCGGCGACGACTGCAACCGCGACGCCGTGGGTGCCCGCGTCAGGCTGGTGGCCGGGAGCCTGTCCCTGATGCGCGAGGTCAACGGCGGCTCGGGCTTCCGGTCCCAGGACTCGCCCACCGTGGAGTTCGGTCTCGGCGCGGCGGCGACGGCCGATTCGGTGATCGTCCGCTGGCCCTGCGGCGGCGAGGAGGTCTTCACGGACCTCGCAGCCGACCAGAAACTGACCGTGGTCGAGAACGGCACGACAGCCGTGCAGCCGCCGCAGACGCCGGCGCCGGAGCTGCGCCTGATGCCGGCCCGGCCGAACCCCTTCAACCCGCGGACCGAGGTCGTCTTCGACCTGCCGTACGGCGGCCGCGCCCACCTTGCCGTCTACGACGTGTGCGGACGCCTGGTGCGGACCCTGTCCACCGGCGAGCTGCCGGCCGGCCGCAACCGGGTCGTCTGGAGCGGCGACGACGACGCCGGCCGCCCGGTCGCCACCGGCACCTACCTGCTGCGGCTGCGGCAGGGGGGGCACGCGGCGGTGCGGCGGGTGACGCTCATGAAGTGACCGCGGCGCCCGATCACGACCGACTGGGACCCCGGGCGCGCGCCCGGGGTCCCA
>JAHIYU010000149.1 GCA_018814885.1 bacterium
AGGCCGCTGGCGATCGCCGGCAGGGTCGACAGTACGCCCTCGGGGTCGCCGGGCCCGCGCCAGGCGTGCGCGCCGAGCAGCCGCTCGTCCAGCCAGACGGGCCAGCTCATCTCGGGCGAGACGAGCGGCCGGCCGACGCCCGGCACCGGCGCCCAGCCCAGCAGCGCCGTGTAACCGGCCAGCAGGGCGATCGCCGCCACCAGCCGGCCGCGCGGCCCCCAGGCCATGAACGCCAGCACGCAGGCCACGTAGACCACGGCGATGCGCTGCAGCACGCCGGGCAGGCGCACCGTGGCGAGGTCGAAGTCCGGGAAGAGGTTCAACCCCACGCCGATCAGCAGCAGGACCAGGCCGCGGCGCAGGGCGTGCCGCAGAAGGTCCGGACGGGGGGAGCCCGCTGTGAGCCGCCGTCCGAGGGCCAGGGGCACCGACACGCCCACCAGGAAGATGAACGTCGGGAAGATCAGGTCGGCGGGCGCCGGCGGCGCGCCCCATGCCGCGTGGCGCAGGGCCTGGTACATGGCGCGCCACGAGCCCGGATTGTTCACGACGATCATGGCGGCCATGGTCGCGCCGCGCAGGACGTCGACCGACGCCAGGCGGCCCGTTTGTTCGTGTGTTTCCTGCATGACGGGCGTGAGCTTAAGTGCGCGGGGGTGTGGCGGGCAAGGGAGGAGGCGGGGACCCCTTTCCTTCAGATCGATTCCCTATCGTTCGATGGCGCGCAGGCAGACGACTTCCAGCACTCTCTCCTCATCCGGCTGCTCCCGATCGTCCGCGTCGTCGCGGTACTGGGCGAACATGGCATTCAGGGCCGACCTGATGTTCCGCAGGATGATCCACCGCCCGTCGGCCAGCCGGTAGAGGCGGTCCTCCTTCTCGTCCATCTCGCCGGCCAGCCGGACAATCTCGCGGAAATGTCCTTCGGTGTCGAAGACGTCGTAGGTGCGGAGGATCCCCGCGGGCTGCTCGTGCGTGCCGCGGCTGGAAAGAACCCAGATACGCCCGTCGGCCGCCGTCGCGATCGACCTGATGGCCGGGTCGTGGTCATCGACCTTGGTCTGGATGTCCACGGTCTCGCCGTTGATGGAAATGGTGGCGGTGCCGCCGGCGGTTTCCTTCTCTTCCGCCGTGCGACGCCAGGGCTGGTACGAGCGCCCGTAGACCTGGACGAGCCGTCCCGCGGCATCGTGGACGTGGATCAGGTAACGATTGCGCTGCGGAGCGAAATGGACGCGCCCCCCGTCATCGACCGTCCAGTTGCCCTGGTCGATGAAATAGTTCTTCGCTTCATCATAGCTCCGTGTCTCGAAATCGAAGCCCGACGGTGCCTCGAGGAGGCGGCAGATCTCACCGCCTGCCAGGTCGTAGATGCCGAAGAAACGGCTCTGCGCGGACACACCGCCATCGAAATGGAACTCGGTGCCGCAGATGGCCAGGGTCCGGCCGCGGCACATCGCCCCGCTTATGTCGCCGAAGCCCAGAGGCTCGCCGTCGGACGAACGCAACTGCAGCGAAGGCAGGGGTATACCACTGGCGTCCAGGCGCGTGATCTGGCAAGGCTTGCGGTCGGTGATGCCGAGGCTGCCGTCCGGCAGCCACAGCAGGCCGTCCGGCGCCCGGAGCTCACCCGGTCCATCGCCCTCCCGACTCAGCGAGCGCAAGTACGCGCCACCGGCAGAGTAGACGTGCACCTGGCCGAGTTGCCGGTCGGACAACCAGACGGTGCCGTCGGGACCCGCCGAGACATCGGAGAGGACGCCTACGAGCACCTCCGCCTGCTCGACGTTCACCCGCCAGAGCACTTCAAGGTGCAGGGTCCGGGTGCCGTCGCTCGGCTCGGCGCCGTTGCGCACGTGGCGAACGCCGTCGACCGTCTCGACCTCGCCCGCCGAGAGCAGGGCCGGCAGGCAGAGAAGCGTGATCGAGAGGAACGGCAGCAGGACCAGCGGTCGGCGGGAAATCGTGCAGGCGAGGATATGTGCGGCGAGCGGGCGTTTCCTGGCCATACAGACTCCTTTTGCGATCGCGGATTTTTCCCGGTTCACAAGAGGCAGGTCAACCAATTGTATTGCGGCGTGACCTTGAAGCCGAACCTGATGAGGACTCCATTGTAATCGAGCTGGTAATCTCCACCGTTCTGGTTGGTCACTTCACTGCCATCGAATTTGAGATCGCCGATCGTCGCATATCTGTACCCCGCGTTGCCGAAAAGCGTGGTATGTCGCGAAATATCCATATCCACGACGTTTAAAAACTGGCCAGCAGGAGTCCGCGGCCACTGAAATCTCCAGTGATCGGATCCTCGCCAGGTGTGCGAATCTCAGCCGTGCCCGCCGTTTGAATCAGCCCCAGATTCGCACCGAACCCGAATCTGACCTTCTTTTCACCGGGAGGGAGGATCGTGAAATGGATCTCATAGATGTCTGCAGGCAGGTTGTATTCCTCCGAACCCGATGCGTCGGCGTAGCCGGTACTGCAGGCGAGTCTGGAGTAGCCGACTCCGATCACGATCGCGGGACCGGCGAAGTATCCAACCTGGACGCCATGATCAAGTCCTCTTGTCACGTTGTTCATTTTTTAGGTTCCAGCAAGCTCATTGAAGTGATCGATCTCGTTGTTCAGGTCGCTCAGCGAATAGAACGAGAGCCCCCCATGGCCGCCCCAATAGACGTTGCCCGCCAGTGCGCTCCCGGCGACGAAGACGGAGATGAATAGACAAGCAATAACGTATGACGTCTTTTGAGACATGGTAACGTCCCCTCCCCCGGAGAATACTTTGGTAGCGATACCGAGCACCCTACTGAATGTCCATTCTCACGTCAAGGCAGATGACTGCCTCAAATCTCGATTCCGTGGTAGTATGCCGTGAATTACCATGATGCGACATCCCGATCCCTTGTGGAGATGCACTCATGACCGGCAAAGACATGCCGCCCCGCGCCGATAACGGCGATGCCCGGGAAAAACCGGAGCAGCCATCCGTCGACCAACCCACCGCCGAGGGCGTTACCGAAGACCCCCTGACGATGACCGGGCGCGCCGGAGGCGACGACCTCCGGCAGGCGAGCATCGGCCCTTACCGCCTGCTCGAGACCCTCGGCGAAGGCGGCATGGGCGTCGTCTATCTCGCCGAGCAGCGCGAGCCGATCCGCCGCCGGGTGGCGTTGAAGGTCATCAAGCTGGGCATGGACACCAGGGAGGTCATCGCGCGTTTCGAATCCGAGCGACAGGCCCTGGCCATGATGAACCACCCGAACATCGCGTGTGTGCTCGGCGCCGGTACCACCGAGGCCGGCCGGCCCTACTTCGTCATGGAGCACGTGCCGGGCGTGCCGATCACCGACTATTGCGACCGGCACAAGCTGACGACGCGGCAGAGGCTGGAGCTGTTCCGGCCCGTCTGTCTCGCCCTGCAGCATGCCCATCAGAAAGGGATCATCCACCGGGACATCAAGCCGTCCAACGTGCTGGTCCGCGTGCAGGACGGCAAACCCGTCCCCAAGGTGATCGATTTCGGGGTGGCCAAGGCCATCGACCGGACCCTCACCGAGAAGACCCTCTTCACCCAGCAGGGCAGGCTGGTCGGAACGCCGGCGTATATGAGTCCCGAGCAGGCCGAGATGACCGGATTGAACGTCGACACCACGAGCGACGTCTACTCCCTGGGTGTCCTGCTCTACGAGCTGCTCGCCGGGGTTCAGCCTTTCGAGCAGGACGAGCTGCGCAGGGCTGGCCTGCTGGAGATGCACCGGATCATCCGGGAGGTGGACCCGCCGCGGCCGAGCACCAAGATCAGCGGTCTGGGCGCAACCGGTACCGATCTCGCCCACCGGCGCCGGGTGGAGGTTCGCGCCTGGCAGCGGCAGCTCCGGGGCGAGCTCGACTGGATCACCATGCGGGCCATCGAGAAGGACCGGACCCGCCGCTATGCGTCGGCCTCGGAGTTCGCCGCGGACATCATGCGTTTCCTGCGGGATGAGCCGGTGGCCGCCGGTCCGCCCGGTTCGGCCTACCGCCTCGGCAAGTTCGTCAGGCGGCATCGCAGCCTGGTCATGGCCGTCGGGGCGCTGGTCGTCGTCTTGATCGGCGGGTTCATCGGCGTCAGCGCGTCCCTGTCCCGCGCCCTCAAGGCGGAGGCCGTCGCCGCCAGGGAAGCCGAGCGGGCGCGTATCGAGCTCGACCGCAGCCGGCAAGTCATCGCCTTCACGTCGGAGATGCTCTCCGGCATAGATCCGGAGGTCGCCAGGGGCAAGGACCAGGAACTGCTGCGGCTTATCCTGAACGACGCCGCCGCGCGCATGGATACGGAGCTGGCCGGCCAGCCGGAGGTCGCCGCTTCCCTGCAGATGATCGTCGGTCGGACCTACGAATCCATCGGCGAGTACGCCGAGGCCGAACCCCGTTACGAGCAGGCCGTGGAACTGCGGCGCGGCGTCCTGGGCGGGGAACATCGCGAGACCCTGTTCGCCGAGACCGCCCTGGCTGGCATCTACTCGGCGACGGGCAGGTACGAGGAGGCTGAAAGGCTCTTCGACCAGGTCCTGGAGCGGCAACGGCGGCTGCTCGGCGAGGAGGATGCCGAGACCCTGACCACCATGAACGATCTGGCCCTGCTCTACGGGTCCGCAGGCCGCTTGGCCGAGGCCGAATCGCTGAGCCTGAAGACCCTCGAGTTGCGCCGCCGGGTGCTGGGGGACGATCACCGCCACACGCTGAGTTCGCTGAACAACCTGGCCACGGTCTACGCCAATCAGGGCCGCTACGAGCAGGCTGCGGAGCTGTTGCGCGAGACCGTCGCCGGCAGGAAGGCGTCGCTGGGGGAGGATCACCCGAAAACCCTGCTGGCGATGGGCAACCTCGCGGCAACGGCGGTGGAACTGGGCCGCTTCGATCAGGCCGAGGAGGTCTATCTCGAGTTGATAGCGACCCAGAAACGGGTGCTGGGTGAAGAGCATCACCAGACCCTGTCCTCCATGAACAATCTGGGCCTGGTCTACCGGAACCAGGAGCGTTACGACGAGGCCGAAGCGCTGTACAGCGAGGTGGTCGCGGTCCGCGAACGTACGCTCGGCGACGATCATCCCGAGACCCTCAACAGCATCACCAACCTCGCCCGGCTCTACGACGTCCAGGAGCGGTTGGACGAGGCCGAGGCGCTGTACGTCGACACCTTGGCCCGCCTCGAGCGGGTGCTGGGTGCGGGCCATCCCAAGACGATCATCTGCCTGAACAATCTGGCGACGCTATACACCAAGCAGGAGCGGTACGAGGAGGCGGCGGCCCATTCGGTCCGGGCGGTCGCAGGTGCGCGCGCCGCGTTCCCGGCCGAGCACTGGCTGATGGGGGCTCTACTCGCCAACCACGGCGGGGCGCTCCGGGGTCTCGCGCGGTATGCCGAGGCCGAGACGGCGTTGCTCGAGGCGCACGGGATCCTGGAGAACGCCCAGGGCCCGTCCCACGAGCGCACGCTCAAGGCGATCGAGGCCCTGGCCAAGCTCTACGAAGCCTGGGATAGACCAGAGCAGGCTGCAGCCTGGCGCGCCAGGCTGACGTCTGAGGCGGATGCGGAGGCGACCACGGGGGGGCGCGAGGGATGATCTTCCGGATGGCCGGGTCATCGCATCGGCTTCCGGGTCACGTGCAGAGGCCAGGATACCGGCGCCCGGCTTGATCACTTCCCCTGCCGATATGTATTGTCCGGGTATCCGGGAATATGCACGGCGCATGACGTGCAGGCATGAAACGGGGGACGATCGTGAACGATGTGCACATGTCTCGATATCGCCGGGGTACATCGATTTCGGCGTCCTGGGCACCGACAGCGGCGCGGTCCCGCTCTGCAGCGATTCATCGCATCTGGTGAATCTCTTCATCACGCAGGACACGAAGGACATGGTCGACAACATGCTCGCGGCTTGTATCGACCAGTTGTCGGGCATCGACGACGCTCCGGCGGGCGTCGCCTGGTCCGAGGTGAAGGGGCTGTTCCGAGGGGAATAGCCGCACGGGGAGTCAAGACTCCGGCTCCCACCCGAAATACGCCCTCAGCTGGGCGTACAGATCCGGATGCCTGCGCTTCAGGGCCTGCGGCCTGACTAAGTAGTTCTCGGTCGCCACGGCGAAGAACTCGGCGGGGTCGTCGGCGCCGTACTCGTCGAGCAGGGTGTGGCGGCGGCGGTCCACGTCGCGGCAGTGGCGCTGGTACTCGCGGGAGAGGGTGTCGGCCCAGGCCTGGGGATCGACGCCGGGGCCGAGGCGGGGGGTCCCGTCGGCGTCGCCGATCTCCAGGTCGAGCTGGTGGGCGAACTCGTGCAGGACCACGTTGTAGCCGTCCTTCAGGTCCTCGGCGGCGTGCAGCACGTCGTCCCAGGCGAGGATCACCGCGCCGGTGCCCCAGGCCTCGCCGTCGAGGGGATCGTCGTACTCCTCGACCACGCCGTCGTCGTATTCCTCGACCATGCGCGGCACGAACGTGGTGGAATAGACCAGCACCGACTGCACCTGGGGGAAGACGTCGGTCTCGCGTCCCAGCAGCAGCAGGCAGGCCTGCGCCGCGATGGTCACGCGCACTTCGTTGGTCATCTCCAGGCCGCCACAGCCCTCGAAGTTCTTCTCGGCCACGAAGATCCGGGTCAGCGCCAGCAGCTCGGGCCACAGCGCTTCCGGCACACGCTTGCACAGCGGAGCGTTACGCCGGATGTGGGCCAGCCACGTGTCCGGGAAGGGCTGCGCGCAGAGCCGGCGGCGCCGGCGTTTCTTGAAGAAGTCGAACAAGGGCTCACTCCGGCGTTGAACACGTGTCCCACGCAGTGTACATCAAGATCCAGCATGAGCCTAGACGATCGCGACACTGGACTGAAGTGGCCGTTTCACCTTATCTTCCGGGTGACGCCCGCCATCCCTGGCGACGCCCGTGCCCGACGGAGGGATAGCCATGCGCGCGCTCCTCGTTCTCTCGGCCTCTCTGCTTCTTCTCGGAGTCATCTGCGGTTGTGACGGCGATCCGGCCGCCGTCCCGTACGATACGATCATCGGCCAGGTGCGCATGGCCGACGGCAGCGTCGCGCCGGAAGGCACCTCGGTCTTCCTCGTGCACCAGCCCCTCTGGTTCGGCCTGTTCTTCGCAGTGGCCGACTCGACCCATACGGGCCCGGCGGGATTGTTCACCTTCACCGGTGCCGAGGCGGGCTCGTACATGCTGATGGCGGGCGTCTACGGCCAGGGCGGCGCGTCCGGCTGGTCCCACGTCAGCCCGCTGTCAACGGTCGTCGAAGTGCCCGCGGCCGAGAAGGTGGACGAGCGGGTCATGATCCTCCCGGAGGCCGTCGAGCAGGGGGCCGTGGTCGAGGGCGTGGTCATGCAGTACGGCGGGCAAGCGGAGCCTGCGGACGACGCGATGATGAAACTCTGGCGTCTGGAGGGACCGATCTTCGCGGTCGTCGACAGTGTTCGCTCGTCCGGCGACGGTTCCTACCGCTTCACGGACGTTTGGACCGGCAACCACATCGTCAACGGGATGAAGGACCTGCAATACGGGGACATGTCGTCCCCCGTCCCCGTCGCCGCGGAAAGCCCGACCGTCTTCTGCCGCCCGCGCGGCGTTACCGTGCTCGACACGCTCTGGCTGACGGACGTCAACGTGGACAAGCCCGCCATCTACATCTACCCGGAGGAGCCCGGCCGCTTCGAGGTGAAGCTCGATCTGGGCCGCGGCGTGAGACTGACCGCCAGCGATCCAGCCTACGATAAGGGCTGGGACGTCTTCGTGGACGCGGACGGCCGCATCGACGACACCCGCGACTACCTCTTCTACGAACTGGGCCTGCCCGTGCCCGCCCCCGGCGGCGAAGGCTGGTGCCTCGACAGCGCCGACCTGGCCGCCGAACTGGCCCACCTGGTCGCCCGCTACGGCCTGAACGCGGCCGAGACGGCGGCTTTCGTCGCGTACTGGACCGAGCGCCTGCCCGACAGCCCGTACTGGCTGGCCCGTCCGGTCGTCGGCGCGGATCTGGACCGCTGGGCGGCCCTGGACGTCACGCCCGCGCCGGATTCCGTGCTGCGGCTATGGATCTTCTTCAGGCCGTCGGACGCGGCGCGGACGCTGCCGGCGCCGGCCGTCGCGCCGTTCGTCCGCGCGGGAACGACGGTTGTGGAGTGGGGCGGGGGCGTGCTGCCCCGCCCGCCCGCGTGATCGTTCCCGTGCAGGCCCGCAACCCCTGCGCTATCCTTCCGTACCATGCGGACCACTTCCCTTCCCAACCGGAGGATCCCCATGGCACGCGAGAGTTTCTTCCACGACCTGTGGCGCTCGGTCTCGCTCACGCTCCTGTCCCTGGTCGTCACCCTGCTGATCGTCGCCGGCGTCGTCTACCTGCTGTGCGGGGGCGGTCCGGACATCGATGACGGCAGCTGGCTCGTGCTCGACCTCTACGGCGAGATCACCGAGTACGATCCGCCCGGCGGGCCAGTCAACCAGGTGCTCGGCGGCGCTCCGCTGACCCTGCAGGACATGATAGACAACCTGGGCAAGGCGGCGCTCGACGACCGCATCGCCGGCGTGATCCTCAAGCTCTCGTCCACGCACGACGCCGATCTGGCCAAGCTGCAGGAGCTGCGTCGCGCCGTCGACAGGGTGCAGGCGGCGGGCAAGCCGGTGCACGCCTGGGGGGACGCCCTCGATCTGAAGACCCTCTACCTGGCGGCCGGCTGCGACGACGTCGCCATGCCGGCCGGCGGCTACTTCGAGTTCAGGGGCCTGACCGCCCGCAGCTGCCACGTCCGCGCGATGCTCGACAAGCTCGGCGTCACGCCCCACCTGCACAAGATCAAGGACTACAAGACCGCCGCCGAGATGGTCATGAACACCGAGATGTCCGACGCCGCCCGCGAGATGCGCACCTGGCTGCTCGACGACATATGGAACGTGGTCGTGCCGGCCATCGCCGAGGAGCGCGGCCTCACCGAGCAGCGCGTGACGGAGCTGATGGAGTACGCCGAGTTCGAGCCAGCCGAGGCCGCCGAGAGCGGGCTCATCGACCGCGTGGTCTACTGGCAGGAGCTCGAGGACGGGCTGCGCGATCCCGACGACGACATCCTGCCGGTCGTGACCCACGCCGAGTATGCGGATGTCTCCTGGGACGACGTGACCGACGAGGGCGACCAGACCGTCGCGGTGATCCACGCCCAGGGCAACATCGGCGGCCGCGAGAACGGCATCGATCCGCTCTGGGGCATGATGATGGGACACGAGACGATCGGCCGCGAGCTGCGCCGCTGCCGCCTGGACGACGAGGTGAAGGCCGTGGTCCTGCGCATCGATTCCGGCGGCGGCGAGAGCCTGGCCAGCGATCTGATCGCCCACGAGGTCGGCCTGCTGGCCGCGGTCAAGCCCGTGGTCGTCTCCATGGTCGACGTGGCGGCCTCGGGCGGTTACTACATCGCCTACAAAGCCACGAGATTGATGGCCGATCCATCGACCTACACCGGGTCGATCGGATCGATCAACGGCTTCTTCAACATGAGGGGCTTCTACGACAAGCTCGGCGTCACCAAGGACTTCGTGGAGAAGGGCCCCATGGCCGGGCTCGGCTCCGACTACCGCGATCCCACCGGCGCGGAGTGGGAGCGTCACGCCGACGCCCACTGGAAGAGCTTCAACACCTGGCTCGAGGACGTGGCCCGGCATCGCGGCCTGACCTTCGAGCGGGCCGAGGCCCTGGCCCACGGCCGCGTCTGGACCGGACGCCAGGCGCTCGAGAACGGCCTGATCGACGCCGTCGGCTGCTTCGACGACGCGCTGGCCCTGGCCGTCGGGCTGGCGGGCCTGCCCGCGGGCGAGAGGCCCCGGGTGGTGCATCTGCCCGAGACGAGGAGCCTGCTGGAGTCCATCCTCGGCGATGATCCCGGGGTCGACTCGCCGGTGGCCGCGGCCGCGCGCGCCGCCCTGTATCGCGAGGTGTCGCGCGAGGTGCGCGGCAGCCTGGACTTCCTGGAGCGGAGCGCCGCAAACGTAGCGAGGTGACCGATGGAACCGAAGACGATGATCGACAGCCTGGCCCGCAGCGGCGCATCCCTCGCGTCCCTGGTGGACGGCATGCCCGACGACGTGCTGCGCCGCCGCCCAGCGCCGGCGCGCTGGAGCCCACTGGAGATCCTGTGCCATCTGGTGGACGAGGAGCGCGACGATTTCCGCGCGCGAATCCGGTCCACACTGGAGGATCCGACCGTCGCGTGGCCTCCCATCGACCCGCCGGCCCGGGTCGTCGAGCGCGGCTACAACGCGCGCGAGCCGGTCGAGGCCCTGGCCGGCTTCCGCACCGAGCGCGCCGGATCGCTGGTCTGGCTGGCGGGCCTGGATGCGGGCGCCCTCGATCTGGCGTATCGTCACCCCAAGCTGGGCGACCTGCGCGCCGGCGACCTGCTGGCGGCCTGGGCGGCCCACGACCTGCTGCATCTGCGCCAGCTCGCGAACACCCTGCTGGATGTCCTGGGCGAGGACGCCGCGCCGTTCTCGACCCGCTACGCGATGCCGTGAGGAGGCGAACGTGCACAGACCGAGTGTGTGCAGCCAAGCCTGCCGCGCCGATCCAGAGGGCAACGTGTTCGGGGTGCTCGAGCCCGCCTGTCAGCCGGGCAGCGTAACGATCTCCAGGTCCACGCCCGCGCGGCGACAGGCCTCGGAGATCGTCTCCAGGTAGGGGCGCAGCTGCGGCTCCGGCGCCGGGTCGACCGTGTGGAAGACGATCGACGTCACATCGAGATCGCCTAGCTGTCCGGTCACCCGTCCAACCAGCTCATCAACGTCATCCGCCAGCAACAGGTGATCGTACCAGGGGATGGGGTCGTCCGGCCGCAGCAGGCCGTATTCCCCCGACAGTATCAGGAATCCGGTCCCTGCGGCCCCTGCGCGCTCGGCCAGGTCGTGGATTCGTGGGTCCTGGTAGCGCTCGAGGGCGGGCAGCGGGCCGAGATCCTCGCGCTTGGCGGCGGAGCAGCAGGTGCACCAGGCGATCACGGCTCCGTCTCCAGCGCCGCCGCGAAGCGCCGCACCACCTCGCCAGCGGGCAGGATCTCGACGATGTCCTCGACGCTCTTGCTCGCCTGGTAGAAGCCGTCGTACGCCGTGCCGCCGCGGGCCGCGCCGGGCAGCCGCTTCAGCGAGCGCATCATGTACCAGGCGCGCATCCAGTGCTTGGTGCGCGGGTTGCGCAGCAGCCGCCTGGCCAGGCCGCCCGCCTTGAGGCCGAGCTTACGCACGCCGGGGCCGTTGATGACCGAGACCGGGACGCCGGAGATCTTCTCCGTGAGCACGATGTCGTCCGCCCGGGCGGCGAGGATGGCCCGGCGGTAGTCCTCGTGGACATCGCACTCGTGGGTGGCGATGAAGCGCGTGCCGCATTGCACCCCGGCGTAGCCCAGGTCCAGGGCGGCGCGGAACGCCTCGGGCGAGCCGACGCCGCCGGCGCAGATCAACGGCAGGCCCAGTTCGCCCAGCTCGTCCAGGAGCTGGGCGGCGGAGCGGCGCCCGGCATGACCGCCGGCGCGGTCGTTGACGCAGATCAGGCCGTCCACGCCCGCCTCGGCCGCCTTTTGCGCGAAACCGAGTCCGGTGACGTCGTGGTAGACCACGCCGCCGGCCGCGTGGATGCGGTCGGCCACCAGTCGCGGATGTCCGAGCGCGGTGAGGAAGAAGCGCACGCCCTCCTCCAGCGAGATCACGATCCACTCGTCCATGCGGTCCTGGTAGCGGCGGAAGCTCTGCTCGAGCAGCAGGTTGATCCCGAGCGGTTTCGCCGTGAGTCCGCGGATGTAGCGCAGTCCCTCGCGGAAGCCGTAGTCGCAGACCTGCGTCAGGGTGATGGGCTGCACCATGCCCAGGCCGCCGGCCTCGGACACGGCCGCCACCAGCTCGGGGTTGCTGCAGGGGAACATGGGGCCGCAGATCAGCGGCACCTCGATGCCCGCGTGCTTCTTGAAAATGTCCCTGGGAGTCGTCATGCCCACAGGATAGCCTACTCCGGGCGCCGGAACATTCACAATCTTGGCATGTTTCGCGACGGCGTGGTAGATTCGCCGCGCCGGCGATGCGGCCGGCCCCGCGAGGAGTTGATATGCAGAACCTCATGACCGGCGCCTTCATCGGCCTGATCGTGGCCGCCGTCGTCGCGCTCACGTGGCGCGTCGCGCGGCGCGGCCGGGGAAAGGGACGCCGGCCCGGCCCGCCGTCGATCGAGAGCTTCGTGACCAGCATGCGGGCCGTCGGCGAGCTGAGCGTCTTCCGCATCATGACCAAGGAGGTGATCACCGCCAGCGAGCACTGGTTCGGGGAGTTCGGCAAGAAATACCTGAACTGGCTGCTGTCGGAGCAGCGGATCACCCTGGTCATGGAGTTCGACGTGGACTTCCGCTACGACCTGACCGATCCGGCCTGCCGGGTGACGCCCACCGGTCCCGACAGCTGCAGGATCACCCTGCCGCCCTGCCGGCACGAGGTCTTCCTGCGGGACATGCGCATCCACAGCGAGGACAAGCCAGAGCTCCTGCCGTGGCTCATGCCGGACCTGGTGGGACGCTTCTTCACCGGCGGCTTCAGCGTGGACGCCAAGAACCAGCTCATCGCCGAGACGCGCCAGGAGTCGCGCCGCTTCGCCGCCGATCTGGTGCGCAAGGTCGAGTCGGAGGCGCAGGCATCTGCCATCCGTACCCTGTCCACCCTCACCCGGGGGCTGGGTTATCCCGACGTGGACTTCGCGTTCACGCCTTCGCCTGAATTCAAGGCCACCGTCGACAGCAGCCAGCTCGAGAAACGCCTGCAGCTCGCGGTCGACGCCACCGATCCCGAGGCGGGTCGCTGGGATTGACGCGCGAGGGGATACGGCTTGGCACACGACGACGCGTTGCCGGTAGACGTATAGCTCTCCGAGCGAGACATGGCGTCCGCCCCGGCCGCCAGGGCGGCGCCGGCGGAACGCATGCCCGGCGGGGAAAGGCGAGAACATGACAAGACGCATCGTTTACGTATGCCTGGCGATCGTGATCGTCGCGCAGCTGGTCCCGGTCGAACGGGACAATCCACCCGAAATCGCGCCGTTGCTGGCACCCGCCGAGGTGGCCGCGGTTCTGGAGCGTTCCTGTTACGACTGCCACTCCAACCGTACCGCGTGGCCCTGGTACGCGCATGTCGCGCCGGTGTCGTGGTGGGTGGCTCACGACGTCTCCGAAGGCCGCGAACACCTCAATTTCTCGCAGTGGGAAGAACTGCCCGTCGAGAAACGGCGCCACGTGGCCGGGAAGATCGTGGAGGAAGTGTCCGGTGGCGGGATGCCCCCGGCGATCTACCTGCGCCTGCATCCCGCCGCCGCCGCCTCGGGCACGGATCTGAACTTGCTGCAGCACTGGGCACGCGCGCACGACGCGCCGGAATAGGAGAGACATGAGTCGCGTTCATCGGATCATCGTTGCGGCGGATTTTTGTTGCGCCCTGCTGTTGCTCGCAGCCGTATCCGTCGCCTCGTCCCCCATGCCCCCCGACTCGCCCTGGTTCTCCCGTGTCCTGATCTCCAACGACGACGGCATCGAGAACCCCCGCCTGCAGGTGCTGGTGGACGCCTTCGCGCCCCACTGCGAGGTGTGGGTGGTGGCCCCGCTGGTCAACCGCAGCGGCAGTTCCAACTACTGCTCGGCGTTTTCGAGCAAGACGCTGGCCGTCGAGCCCCGCGACCTGGGCGAGGGCGTGCGCGCCTGGGGCGTGGACGGCTATCCCGCCGACTGCGTGATGCTGGCCCTGACCACCCTGATGAAGGACAGCCCGCCCGACCTCGTGCTCTCCGGCGTCAACAGCAGCCCTAACCTGGCCGACGGCTGGCTGGCCAGCGGCACCATCGGCGTGGTCCGCACCGCCGCCCACCGGGGCTTCCGCGCGGTGGCTTTCTCGGGGCTGGGCGACGACCCCGCCATGATGTCGGAGGTGGGGGCGTGGGCGCTGGCCCTCTGCCGGAGCGACCTCGTGCGCGATCTCGGTCCCGACGCCTACCTGACCGCGAGCTTCCCTCGCGTCGCGACCCACGAGATCGCCGGCGTGCGCCCGGCCCGGCGCGCCCACACCACCTATTTCAACTGGTTCGAACCGGGCGGCGTCGACGAGCAGGGCCGCGAGCTCTGGCGGCTGCGCCACACCCGCGACGACGACGCGCCGGAGGGCACCGACCAGCAGCTCTACAACGACGGCTTCATCGTCGTCACGCCCATGCGGGTGGGGGAGTTCGACGCCGAGGTGTACGACGCGCTGATCGCGGAGCCGGGCGCGCTGCCCGCCTGGCCGGGCGCCGGCCGCTGAATCCCTCACGCGCGCACGTAGCGGTCCCAGTAGACGAACATGTAGCCCAGCGTCGCGCCGCCGTGGGCGAGCAGTGCGGGCCACACGTTGCCGTACCGCTCCCGCAGCCAGCCCCAGAAGCAGCCGGCTCCCCAGACGGCCGCAAAAAACGAGGCCGCCACGGGCAGCGATCCGAACAGGGCATAGATCGTCACGCCGTGGTAGCTGGCGTAGGCCAGGGCCGCGACGGCGATAGCGAGGCGTCGGCCGCGCATCCCGCCCAGCCGGCCGTGAACGTAGCCGCGCCAGTAGAGCTCCTCCGCCGGACCGTTGAGCACCAGCATGATCAGCAGCAGGGGACCGGCTTGTGCCGGCCCGGCGCCCCACGACGACAGGCTCTCGGTCACGCGCTCATCGGCGAAGAAGACGTCCGCTCCCCAGACGAGGGCGACGATCTGCACCGCCGCCATCACCGCGCCCAGGATCAATCCCGTGCGGACGCCCTCGCGCACCCGTCCGCCGGACAGGCCGACCTCTCCCGCATACGCGCGCCACGAGCGCCGGCCGCTGACGACGGCGGCGAACATGGGCGCCAGGACGCAGATGCCGAGATGGTAGCCCACGAACGTGGCCCAGACGCTGTGCGGGACCAGCAACGTGACGACGACGACCGCCGGCGGGACGAGCAGCACGAGCGGAAGGCCCGCCGCCCGCGCCGTCATCGCGGGTCCGACACCGCGGCGGCGATCATCTCCGCCGCCCGGTCGATCTCGTCGCCGGTGGTGAAACGCCCCAGCGACAGACGCAACGTGCCGACGGCCGTCTCGCAGGGGACGCCCATCGCCTCGAGCACCGCGGTAACCTGCGCGCCGCCGGCGTGACAGGCCGCTCCCGCCGAGCAGGCGATGCCATCCAGCCGCGCCATCAGGTCGGCCGCCAGCAACCCCGGGAAGCCGATGCTCAGCGTGTTGGGCAAGCGTTCGGCATGGCGGGCGTGGACGACCGCGGCGGGCGCGGCCGCGAGCAGGGCGCCCTGGAGCCGATCGCGCAAGATGGCGAGGCGCGGCGCTTCGTCTGCGACGTCGTCCGCGGCCAGCTCGGCCGCCTCGCCCAGCCCGACCACCAGGATCACGTTCTCGGTGCCGGCGCGCCGTCCGCTCTCCTGTGCGGCGCCGTGGACCAGGTTCTCCAGCTCCACGCCGTCTCTGATGTAGAGCGCGCCGACCCCTTTCGGACCGTAGAACTTGTGGCCGGCCAGCGACAGCAGGTCCACGTCCAGCTCGTCAACGCGCACGGGGATCTTGCCGGCGGACTGGGCGGCGTCGGTGTGCATCAGGGCGCCCGCCCCGTGCGCGGCGGCGGCGATCTCCGCGATGGGCTGGACCGCGCCCACCTCGTTGTTGGCGTGCATGACCGAGACCAGGACGGTGTCCGGCCGCAGCACCCGCGCCACGTCGTCCGGATCGACCCGGCAGTCGCCGTCCACCGGCACGACCGTCACCTCCCAGCCCCGGCCGGCCAGCCAGGCGCCAACCGCCGCGGTGGCCGGGTGCTCCACCGCCGAGATCACCAGATGCCGTCCGCGGTCCTCCCGCGCCCAGGCCGTCCCCTTGATCGCCAGGTTGTTGGATTCCGACCCGCCGCTGGTGAAGACCACCTCGTCGGGCGCGCAGCCCAGCAGGCCGGACACCTGGCCGCGCGCCCGCGCCACGGCCTCGCGGGCTCTCTGCCCGTACGCGTGTCCGCTGCCGGGATTGCCGAAATGATCGCTCAGGTAGGGCAGCATGGACTCGGCCACCCGCGGGTCGATGGGCGAGGTGGCGTTGGTGTCGAGGTAGATGGGGGCGTTTTTCATAGACAGATTCTCCTTGAGCTCACGCGAAGGCGATCACCAGCCCGGCAGACACCGCCGTCAGCAGCGCCCCGGCGTACAGGCTGGCGGCCGTGTCCACGATGATGTTCAGGAACAGGGTCGGGCACTTGAAGTAGCGCCGCGAGGCCGCGCCGTGGCGGCGGCCCGGGAATTCCGGCAGGGTCGACACGCCGGAGCGCAGCAGCTGCGGCAGGAAGAACACACCGGCGAAGACCAGCACGACCGCCGCCATCCACTCGTGGTTGAAGACCGAGAAGCCGGTGGCGTAGGCGTCGCCGGCCAGGCCCACCAGGTAGAGGCTGATCAGGACGAGGTCGAGGGGTTGGAGGACGTCGGACATGGGAACCGTCTCATCCGTGTTCGCCGAAGGGCACGTGTGTACGCGGGGCCTCCGTCGGACTATAGACGACGAGATGGCGCCCGGCCAGCGGCTATCCCGAGACCCGAGCCGCCCGGGCTAGTCCCGTCCCGTTCCGCCCCGTTGCGCGCCGCGCTTGCGGGCCAGGTGCAGGTAGGGGGCGAGCGCCGCGTCATCCCAGGCGCGCACCACCTGGCGGCGCAGGTCCACCGCGTCGTGCCCGTCACCGTGGATCATGCGCGCGCACTCGTAGGGACGCACGTCGTAGATCGCGCACTTGCCCCGGTCGTAGAAGATGCAGCGACCCGGCTGGGCGAGCTCCTGCAGGGACCACAGGCCGCCCGGCTTCTTGTGGTCGCGCAGCTTGTGGGGCATCACGCCGCGGCGGAGGCCGCCGCCCGGCATCGCGGTCACGCCCAGGCCCAGCATGCCGAGGAAGGTCTCGGCGACGGACAGGCCCAGCTTGCGCGCCAGTGGCGGTACTTCTCCGGGCAGGAACCAGCCGGGGGAGTTGGTGCAGGCCGCGCGGCAGTCGGCGCAGTCGCAGGAGACGACGGTATAGATGCGGTATTGCCGGCGCCGCCGGGGCTTCTGGGGCACGGCTCGCTCCTTCCGCAAGCCGGGACTCGGCGTCGCCGCGGGACAGATGCGGCGACGGCCGCGCCGCGGCCTGGCAGGGGCCGGGCGACGAGAATCTCGCCGCGATCGCGTGGTAGCGCAAGCGGGATTTTCGCGCAGCCGGGGGATTTCCCGCCGGCGGGCCGTCCGCCGGCCACGCCGCCGTCATCAACAACATGGGTCGCATCCCCCAGCGCAGCGGCGCCGTGGTGTCCGCCTCGGTCAAGATGTGGCCGTACGCGGCAGCGAACCAATCATCCCCTGTGCTTTCCGAAAGTGATGCTGTATGTTCACTGTTCCGATCGGGCGATGATCCCTGGGATGCTGCATGTTGTCGTACCATCCTCGAACGGGAAGGACGACCGTTATCGTCGTACCGTCGTTCATGCGGAGGTTCACGGCCTATGGATCTCGATGCGAATAACACGTCGAATCCCAATATAGACGATGAGGCTTTTGAAAGTGCCTACAGGGCGATCGAGCACTTCTCGTCCCGCGATCTGATGGATATTTCCATCGGCAAGACCGCCTGGACGGCGCCGCATCTGGCTTCCCGCTTCCATCGCGGGGCCGCGTCGCTGCGGCTGATCCAGAAGCTCGAGACCGCCCGTCCGGACAGCGTCGGCCTGCTCGTGGCCGGTCGTACGCTCGAGCTGGACGGCGATGAGGTGTCCGGCATCGACAACGTTTCGATCACCGAAACGCTCGCCTGGCAGCAGTCGCTGGACCCGCACTTCAGCGAGGGCGTGGCGCGGGCACTGAATAATACCGACGTGTTCGGCGAGAAGAAGATCCGGAAGTCGCGCATGGGAATCGCCAACAAGATGATGGGCTACCTGGTCCGTCTCTGGTCCTTGATCTTGGACCCACAGGGTGGTGCGGGACCGTCTGGGGCGTCGTTCGTGGAGATCTGCGACCTCGTTGCCCGCGTGCGCCGCGATGAGGGCAAGCAGTCCGGTCTGCAGCCCGGGCGGCTGATACGGGACGATCCGAAGCTGCAGCGGCATCTCCGCCGCATCGAATATCTGTATTATCTCGATCAGGAAAGCACCGACAGGGTACGTCGGAATCCGGAGATGAGGGGCCGGACCCGGGCGGACATCTCCTGCACCGTTCGCCAGCTCGGTTTCGAGCTCGTCAGGGGCGGCTTCATCGAACCTGACGACAAGGCGTACTGGTCGTCGGGGGGCGCCATGGCGACGGCCAAGATCGGCTCGTCCGACGCCTTGAAGTTCCGGATCGAGGGATTCTTGTCCGAGACCCGCATAGATGCCGGGTTCGTCAAAGGACTTGCCGCCATGCCCTGGAACCGGCGCATCTGCGCCGAATACTGAGCAGAGCCATCTCGCCGCTCTCATGCCTCAGCAGGGGGAGAAGAACCGTGTGCCCGATGAAGATCACGACCTACTTCTTGAACCTAGATGTGGAAATCCGATGCTCGCATTGTGGTTCGATATACCTGCTGCTCAATCGCGATGTCACCGGAGATCCCGGCTATTCGGAGAAGCTGATGAGGGAGAAAATCCCGTTGTGGCAGAGATGTCATCGCTGCGGCCTGCTCTCGGACGAAGGTGTCAGGCAGGCGCGCCTGAAGCGGGCGAATTTCATGTTCACCTTTCACCCGACTCCGGACGGCAACGCCAGGACTCTCAAGAGATTCGCCTTCGCCTGCGGGCTGGCGATTCCCTTGCTCGTGCTGACCGGCTTGTTGACAGGCGAGAGCGAGCTGTTTCTCGCTCTCACGTATTTACCGGTGGCTGGTCTGGTGATCGGAGTTCTGCCCACGGTTCTGTTGCATCGGTTCTACGTGAAGACCTGGGACCCCAACTCTCCCGAGAAGGTTGACGAGTGGAAGAACTGGTGGAGCCGGGAGGGCCGGGGCCAGTTCACGCTGACCAGTTCGGACCGGTACGGGGAATGGAAACCGGAGATCTATTGAAACGGATCGACACGAGAGGGCGAACCGATGGCGATCCAGGATTCGGCGGGAGTGCTGATATACAGACTTGAGGGCCGCGGGATGGAGATCCTGATCGTACATTCCACCGCCCCCGAGCACCTGGAGAAATGGAGTATTCCCAAGGGCGAATTCGACCCCGAGCGGGAGACCGCGAGCAGCGCCGCTGTACGGGAGGTCGAGGAAGAGATCGGTGTTCGCATCGATCCCGCGGAACTCAGGTTCCTGGGCGAATCGGTGTACAGGAACAAGAGAAAGCGGGTTCACTGTTTCCTGTGGGAAGCCAGGGAGCCGCTCGATCTCGTCCCGGATGGGCATGAGATCGGCGCTGCACGTTTCGTGGGCGTAGATACCGCCAAAACGCTGTTGCACGACGCACTCGTCGGTTTCGTCGAGCTGACCGAGGACAGCACCGGCCCCGATTCGCCCGACCGGCGTTGAGACACCCGACCGCATTGAACCCTATCTGCATCCATGCTAACCTCCCCTCGGTTCATCGCGCCAAGTTCCGCACGGACCAGAGGATGGCACTGCTTTGACCGAAAGGTCCCGTTCAATGACCGACTGCTACCAACCCGAGAACCACGTCCGCATCGTCACCGCCGCCTCCCTGTTCGACGGCCACGATGCCGCCATCAACATCATGCGCCGCATCCTCCAGCGCAGCGGCGCCGAGGTGATCCACCTCGGTCACAACGTCTCCGCGCGCGACGTCGTGAACTGCGCCATCCAGGAGGACGCCCAGGGCATCGCCATCACCTCGTACCAGGGCGGCCACCTGGAGTACCTGAAGTACATGCGTGACCTGCTGAACAAGCGCGGCGCCGACGTGCGCATCTACGGCGGGGGCGGGGGCGTGATCCTGCCCGACGAGATCGAGGAACTGCACGCCCACGGCATCGACCGCATCTTCACGCCCGACGACGGGCGCGCACTGGGCCTGCAGGGCATGATCGACCTGGTCATGGCGGGCTGCGACTTCCCGACCGTGACCGCCGCCGATCCGGCGCTGCTGGACCGCGCGGCGGCGAAGGACGACCAGGCCGTGGCGCGGCTGATCACCCTGGCCGAGACCCTGCCCGAGCAGTACGCGCAGCTCGCGCCGCGCATCGCCGGGATGTCCGGCGGGCGCACCATCCCCGTGCTGGGCGTGACAGGCACCGGCGGCGCGGGCAAGTCGTCGCTGGTGGACGAGCTGGTGCGGCGCTTCCTGAACGATACCGACGACAAGACCGTGGCCGTGGTCAGCGTGGATCCGAGCAAACGCCGCGGCGGCGGCGCGCTGCTGGGCGACCGCATCCGTATGAACGCCATCGGCGACCCTCGTTGCTACATGCGCTCGCTGGCCACGCGGCAGTCGAACCTGGCGCTGAGCCGGTACGTGCGCCAGAGCATCGACGTCTGCAGGGCGGCCGGCTACGACCTGGTGATCGTGGAGACCTCGGGCATCGGCCAGAGCGACACCGAGATCATCGAGCACAGCGACGTGGCGCTGTACGTGATGACCGCCGAGTACGGCGCGCAGACGCAGCTCGAGAAGATCGACATGCTCGACTTCGCCGACGTCATCGCCATCAACAAGTTCGACCACCGCGGTTCGCAGGACGCCCTGCGCGACGTGCGCAAGCAGTACAGGCGCAACCACGAGCTGTTCGACGCGGACGACGAGACCCTGCCGGTCTACGGCACCATCGCCAGCCAGTTCAACGACCCCGGCATGAACGCCCTCTACGCCAAGCTCCTGCTGGCCGTCGGCGAGAAGACCGGCGTCGCCTTCCCCACGTCGTTCACTCCCGACACGCACGTCACCGATCGCCACTTCGTCATCCCGCCCGAGCGCGTGCGCTACCTGGCGGAGATCACCGAGAGCAGCGAGCGCTACGGCGCGTGGGTGGACGAGCAGTGCGCCGCAGCCCGGCGCATGTACCAGCTGCGCGGCACCATCGACGAGCTGCGCGCCTCGGCGGGCCGGGAAACCATCGAGTACGACGACCCCGGCGAGGACGGCGTCGTGAACGCCGCAGCTCATATGGAGGGCGAACCGGACTACGTGGGCGACCTGGTCGACCGCTACCAGGAACTCGAGGAACGTCTCGATCCGGACTCCCTCGCCGCCCTGCGCGAATGGCCGCGGACGGTCCAGCGCTACGAGGCCGACACCTACCGCTTCCAGGTCCGCGACCGGACCATCGAACAGGAACTGAGCGCCCGCTCGCTCAGCGGCCTGCGCATCCCGAAGGTCTCCCTGCCGCGCTACAGGGACTGGGGCGACATCCTGCGCTGGCTGCTGACCGAGAACGCGCCCGGCTTTTTCCCCTTCGCCGCCGGCGTCTTTCCGCTGAAGCGCCAGGGGGAGGATCCCACGCGCATGTTCGCCGGCGAGGGCGGCCCCGAACGGACCAACCACCGCTTCCACTACGTCTCGTACGGCATGCCGGCCAAGCGCCTCTCGACCGCCTTCGACTCGGTCACGCTGTACGGCGAGGATCCCGACCGCCGCCCGGACATCTACGGCAAGATCGGCAATTCTGGCGTATCGATCGCCACCGTCGACGACGCCAAGAAGCTCTACTCGGGCTACGACCTTACCGATCCCAAGACCAGCGTCTCGATGACCATCAATGGTCCCGCGCCCATGGTCCTGGGCTTCTTCATGAACGCGGCGGTGGACCAGGGCTGCGAGAAGTGGATCCACGAGCAGGGAATGGCCGACGAGATCGGGGCGAAGATCGACGGGATTTACCGAGCGCGCGGCGCGTCCCGTCCCGTCTACAACGGCGACATACCCCAGGGCAACGACGGCCTGGGCCTGCTGCTGCTCGGCGTGAGCGGCGACGAGGTGCTCGAGCGCGAGACCTACGCGCGCATCAAGGCCGACACCCTCGAGTCCGTGCGCGGCACCGTGCAGGCGGACATCCTCAAGGAGGACCAGGCGCAGAACACGTGCATCTTCTCCACCGAGTTCGCCCTGCGCATGATGGGCGACATCCAGGCCTACTTCGTCGAACACGGCGTGCGCAATTTCTACAGCGTCAGCATCAGCGGCTACCACATCGCCGAGGCCGGCGCCAATCCCATCAGCCAGACCGCGTTCACCCTGGCCAACGGCTTCACCTTCGTGGAGTACTACCTGTCGCGCGGCATGAAGATCGACGATTTCGCCCCCAACCTGTCGTTCTTCTTCAGCAACGGGCTCGACCCCGAGTACACGGTGATCGGCCGCGTGGCGCGGCGCATCTGGGCCAAGGCCATCAAGTACGTGTACGGCGGCAACGAACGCAGCCAGAAGCTCAAGTACCACATCCAGACCTCGGGCCGTTCGCTGCACGCCCAGGAGATCGGCTTCAACGACATCCGCACCACCCTGCAGGCGTTGTCGGCCGTCTACGACAACTGCAACAGCCTGCACACCAACGCCTACGACG
>JAHIYU010000150.1 GCA_018814885.1 bacterium
CGATCCGGCGCTGATCGACGAGATCGCGGACTTCTGAGGCTTGCGTGCTTATCATGTGATCTCTGGGTTCGCGCGAGATCCGCCACATCCGCCAGGGGAGATATTGCATGAACTGGACCGAACTTCTCACCGACGCCATCGAGGACAACTTCCGCGTCGCCGACAACCTGATGGCCATGGTCGACGACGAGGACCTCGACTGGAAACCCGTCACCGGCTCGAACTGGATGACAACCGGCCAGCTGCTGATGCACATGACGAATTCCTGCGGATTCTGCTGCCGCGGCTTCCTGACCGGCGACTGGAGCATGCCCGAATGCGACGGCGCACCGGAAGGCGAGGCGCCGGAACACGAGTCGATGCTGCCCCCGGCCGAGGCCCTGCCGGCCACCGGCAGCGTCAGGGCGGCGCGCGAGGCCCTGGCCGTCGACAGGCAGCTCGCCCTGGACACGGTCGCCCGGGCCGGCGAGCAGAAGCTGGCCAACGAGAAGGCGGCCGCGCCCTGGGACCCCGACCACGCGGAGCTTTTCGGGCGGCAGTTCCTGGGCATGGTGCTGCACTTGCAGTCCCACAAGAACCAGCTGTTCTACTACCTGAAGCTCATGGGGCGCGACGTGAACACGATGCATCTGTGGGGGATGTAGGACGATATCCCGGGGCCGCGCCCGGGGCAGTGCCCGGGGCGGTCCCGTCTCGCAGGGAGCGCGCGTCAGCGCAGCTTGAAGGTCACCGGCATCAGGACCCACACCTCGACCGGTCTGTGGTCCAGCAGGGCCGGCTTGAAGACGGCCGTCTTGGCGCACACGATGGCGGCGTCCCGCAGCATCTCCTGGCCATCCACCACGATGGCGTTCTTGATCTTGCCGTCCCTGCCCACGAGCACGCGCACGATCACCGTTCCCTCGACGCCGGCCGACATGGCCATCTGGGGGTAGACGGGCGGGTCGATGGAGATGCGGATGGGCTCCTCCTCGACGGCCACGAACTCGTCCGGCGAGGGGGAGACGTCGATGTCCAGCTCGACGACCAGGCTGCCGCCCTCGCCCGCGTCGAGGTCGTCGAGGGTGATGGGCGTGAGCGCCTCGGCCATCTCCGACACGGTGGCGATGGTGCGGCTCCGGGCCAGCTCGTCGGCGACCGGTTCGGGCACGCCGATGGACGGCGCCGCCGCGACCTCCGCGACGGCCTCGGCGACGCTGATCTGCGGCGCCGTGGGCCGGGCGATGGACGGTGGCACGCCCAGGTCGGTGTAGCGGACGATGCGGATCTCGCGCGGCGGCGGCTCCGGCTGCTGGCGGTGGCTCCAGAGCCACCAGCCCGCGAACAACAGGGCGCCCAGCAGCAGCGCGGCGCCGTTGGCCCACGACAGCCACTTCATGAACTCGCGCCGCAACGGGTGCGACTCGCCGGTCAACGGCAGGCGCGCGGCGTCCTCCAGGGAGTAGGCCCAGGGGATGTGGGGCGCGGCGGGCGCCGCCCTGTCCCGAACGCTCATCGCATGCCATCCAGCACGGCGTCCTCGCCTTCCTTCATGGGTATCAGGCTGAACCGCTCCATGTGGGCGTCCTCGAGCGCGTCCATCATGTCAACCATCGGTTCGTAACGCGCCTCGCGATGGATCTTGACCAGGACGATCAGGTCGGGGTTGGCCGCGGCGTTGGCCCGGAAGTCGTCGGACAGCCCGTCCCAGCCCACGGGCGTCAGCCCGCCGGTGCCGATCTTGTAGTACATGGACTCGTCGCGGTCCACGTAGACGGTCATCACGTTGGACTCCGGCACCTCGACCTTGGCGCCGGGCTCCGGCATGTTCACCTCCATGGCCAGGGGGCGGCGGAAGACCGTCGTGACCATGAAGAAGATCAGCAGCAGGAAGGCCACGTCCACCATGGGCGTCATGTCGATGCGCACGCCCACCCGCCGCCGGCGCGGCCGGACCAGCGTGGAGGATTCCTGCGGT
This sequence comes from bacterium, assembly GCA_018814885.1. Taxonomy (NCBI): domain Bacteria; species bacterium. The sequence goes on from JAHIYU010000150.1 coordinate 1,958, forward strand.
TTCCGCTTGCCGCTCTCGGCGACGGCGACGTCGGCCATCGAGCCTCCTCTACGACGCCGGGGCGGGCGGCGTCCTCTTCTTGAAATCGGTCATCAGGTTGAAGCGCAGCGTCTTGGCCTCGGCCAGGGCGTCCATCAGGTCGGCCACGACGCCGAAGGCCGCGTCGCGGTCCCCCTTGAGCACCACCACGGCCCGCGGGTTGCGGCTGCGCCAGTCGACGACGGCCTGCAGGGCGTCGCGGGGCAGCAGCTCCTGGAGATCGCTGACCCGCTCGCTCGAGATGAAGATCCGCCCCTCCCGGTTGACCGTGAGGATGATCGTGTCGGTTTCCGGCACGTGGATCTCCGAGGACGAGCAGGGCAGGCGCACCGCCACCTGCTCCGGCGGCTTGAACTGGGTGGTGGACATGAAGAAGATCAGCAGCAGGAAGGCCACGTCCACCATGGGCGTCATGTCGATCCGGACTCGCGTGCGACGGGCCATGGCTCAGGACTCCTTCGCGCTCTCCAGCAGCTGGAGCACTTCGTACGAGGTCTCGTCGACGCGCGTGTTGAAGGCGTCGACCTTGGTCGTGAAGTAGTTGTAGAGCACCGTCGCGATGATGGCCGTGGTCAGTCCCAGCGCGGTGTTCACGAGCGCCTCGGAGATGCCCAGGGCCAGCTGCGTGGCGTCCGGCGCCCCCGCGCGGGACATGGCGTGGAACGAGCGGATCATGCCTATGGTCGTGCCCAGCAGCCCCAGCAGCGTGGCGATCGAGGCGATGGTCGACAGGGCCGTCAGGTTCTGCTCGAGATTGGGGCTCTCGAGGGCGCTGGCCTCGGTCAACGCGCGCCGCGTCTCGTCCAGGAGCTCCTTGTCCGACTTGGCCTGCGGTCGATGGTCGCGATAGCGTTCCAGCCCGGCGCCGATCACGTTGGCCAGGCTGCCGCCCTGCTTCTTGCAGGCGGCGATGGCGTCACCGAGGTCGCCGGCGTGGACGGAGTCCTTTATGGCGCGCACGAACGAGCCGACGTCGCCGCGTCCGCCCGCGCGCCCCAGGACGATGAAGCGCTCGATGGCGAAGGTCAGGGCCAGGAACAGGAAGGTCAGCCCCAGCACCAGCAGCGGCCCGCCCTGCTTGATGTACTGCGGCATGTTGGTCCAGATGAGCCAGGACACGCACACCGAGAGCACGAAGATGGGGATCAGGACGTAGTTCTTCATCAGCGGGATCTCCCTTCCTAACCCGGGTCATCCGTGCCGCGGCTCCGTCACGGACGATCCTTGCTGTTGAGGCGGCGCGGGGCGCGGCCGGTGCGGCGGTCAGCCGCCCGCGGCCCTGCTCCGGGCCTGTTCCAGGATTTCGGTTCCCTTCTCGAGCATGACGTTGTCCGGATCGATGCGGCGCGCGCGGTCGAAGGCGGCGGCGGCCGCGTCGAGGTTCTCCAGGCCGAGTTCGGCGCCGCCGAGCCCAGCCCAGCCGTCCGCGTTGTCCGGGTCGGCCGCGGTCGCCGTGCGATAGGATGCGGCGGCGCCCCGGTAGTCGGCTTGGCGCAGGCGGCAGAAGCCCAGGCCGCGCAGGGCCTTGGCGTTTTCGGGCTCCTTTTCCAGGACGCGCCGGTACTCCCGTTCGGCCGCGGCGATGTCGTCGCGCGCCGCGAGGGCCTGCGCCAGCAGCAGACGCCCCACGGTCAGGTCTTCGCGCAGCTCCAGCGCGCGCCGGAAGGAGGGGATGGCGTCGTCCAGCCGCCCGGCCTGGTACAGGGCGATGCCCAGGTTGAGATTGTAGGCCGGCGCGTCGGGGTTCAGGGCGACGGCGGCGCGGAAGCTGGCCACGGCGGCCGCGGCGTCTCCGGCGCGCAGGTCGACGACGCCGCGCTGGAAGGGGACCTTCGCTTCCTGCGGGTCCAGCGCGGCGGCGCGCGCCAGGCTGGTGTAGGCTTCCCGGTAGCGCTTCTGCCCGGTCTGCCAGGCGGCCAGCGCGATGAAGTCGTCGGCTCGCCAGTCGAGATCCGCCGGCAGGGACGCCATCAGCGCGGCGGCCTCGGCGAGGCCCTGCGCGTCGTCGCCGTGGATGGCCGCGCGCGCGAAGAGGAAGAGCGCGTCCTCGCGCCCGGGGGCCAGCTTGCGCGCCGCGGCGGCGGCCTCGGCGGCCTGCCCGGGGTTGCCGATCTCCAGGCAGCAGTCGGCCAGGGCGATCAGGGCGTCCACGTCGTCCTTCTCCTCCATCACGTAGCGCAGGTAGGTGCGGGCCGCCTGGTCGTAGCGCTTGGCCGCGCGCAGGAGATCGGCGAGGTCCTTCAGGACCGGGGCGTAGGTGGAGTCGGCCGACACGGCCCGCAGGTAGGTATCCCGGGCGTCGTCGTAGCGCCGGACCTTGCGGTAGAGGTTGCCGAGGGTGTGCAGCATGGGCGAGGTGGGAACCATGCCGGGGGCGCGCAGCGCCTGCTCGTAGGCGTCGATGGCCAGGGTCGGCGCGTTGCGGCGCTCGTAGATCTCGCCGACGAGCGTGCCGTATTCGGGTTCGGTGGGATTCAGGTGGAGGGCCAGCAGGGCCGATGTCTCGGCCTCGGTCACTTCGCCCCGACCGAGCTGGTAGAGGGCCATGCCGAAGCGGTACTCGTCCTCGCCCTCGGCCACGCCGTGCAGGCCGGCGCCGTGCTCCAGCTCGCGCAGGGCGTCGCTCCACTTCTGCTGGGCCAGCAGCAGACGCGCCCGGCCGTAGTGGGGTTCCCAGAGTTTGCCGTCGGCGTCCAGCGCGCGCGCGAACTCCTGGGCCGCCTCCTGATCGCGGTCCAGGCGCAGCAGCGTCAGGCCCAGGCCGGCGTGGGCCTCGGCGTAATCGTCGCCGCCGGATTCCAGGGCGCGGCGGTAGAGCGGCTCGGCGTCGTCGTAGCGTCCTTCGCGCATGGCGATTTCGCCCAGGCCGAACAGGGCGCGCGGCACGTGGTGTCCGTTGTGCACCGCTTCCTCGAAGAGCGCTTTCGCCTCGGCGAGGCGGCCGCCGGCGAGGGCCTTTTTGCCGAGGCGCAGGGGGTCGGTGTCCATGGTGTAGACGGGCCGATCAGCGGACGCGGGACCTGGCGCGACGACGGCCAGCAGCAGGACCGTCGCCGCGAAGAGGCGGCATCGTCTGGATACGCTCATGAGACAGTCCTCCCTGCGGGGTCATTCGCCCACGGGTTTCCGGGTGAGGATGATCTCTCTCAACACCCGACTGTCCGGCAAGTATCCCGCGCGCTCGATCTGGCGTTGACCGCGCCCGCTGGCGAGATGGGTCAGGAACTTGGCGGCCTGCAGACCGCCGCCGGCGCGGCACGCCGCGTAGAGGCGGTGATGCAGACCGTAGCTGCCGTCGGCGATGGCCTCGCGGGTCGGCGCCGCGGTTTCCGCCGCATCCTCCTGGCGCCAGGCCAGAGTCGTCACGCCGGCCGCGTCGAGATCGTCCGGGAGGGTCAGCGTCGAGGCGAGGCCGAGGGCGCCGCCGCCGTCGCGCACGGCCGCGCGCACGGCCGCCGCATCGGGCAGGAAGAC
>JAHIYU010000151.1 GCA_018814885.1 bacterium
ACGTAGTCGGCCAAACCCTTCTTGGCCTGCACTTCCGTTATCGCCGCCGTCAAGGTCGTCTTGCCGTGATCCACGTGGCCGATCGTGCCTACGTTGACGTGCTCCTTGGTCCTCTCAAACTTAGCGCGAGCCATGGCTGGCATCCTCCTGCACCAGTATGAATGCTGTTGCGAACCCGATCGTGCGGGGGTCCGCCGCGACTGCTCCCGAGCGACGGGAACATAAGAAAATCAGGCCTGGAGCCCACGAGCAGATTCGAACTGCTGACCGCTTGCTTACCATGCAAGTGCTCTACCGGCTGAGCTACGTGGGCCCGATTCCTGATTTATCGGTCACCGGGACTCCCCGGCCGTAGTTCCATCTACTGGAGCGGGAAACGGGACTCGAACCCGCGACCCTCAGCTTGGAAGGCTGATGCTCTAGCCAACTGAGCTATTCCCGCCCCGATCCCGAAGCCACACTGTATCTTTTGGTGGCGGGGGATGGATTCGAACCATCGAAGGCATCCGCCGACAGATTTACAGTCTGTTCCCTTTGACCGCTCGGGAACCCCGCCACACCCTGCACCACTTGTCGCTGGAGCTGGCGAGAGGACTTGAACCCCCAACCACCTCATTACAAGTGAGGAGCTCTACCAATTGAGCTACGCCAGCCCGTTCCTGACGAAATCGTGGACACACGACAAGGAAGAGAGGCGGCCAATCGGCCGCCGCTTTTCTCGTACCCACCATTTTGGGCGGGCCACGCAATATATAGGGGGAAGCTCCGAAGTGTCAAGGTAAAAAGGCGTTCAGGCGGGACGCACCTGCGTGCCCGAGGCGCCGTCCTCGACCGTGAAGCCCCGCGTCTGGATCTCGTCCCGCAGGGCGTCTGCCGCAGCCCAGTCCTTGCGGGCGCGCGCAGCGTCGCGCTGCGCCGCCATCGCCAGGATCTCGTCCGGTATGGCGGTGACGCCGGCGGCAACCAGGCCAGCCAGGCCGTCCCGGTGCAGGCCGAGGATGCCCGCGGCTGCGGCGAAGAGGCCGAAAGCGTCCTCAAGACATTGTACATCAACGAGTTGCTCTCCAGAGGCGCTATAATACTGATTGAGATCGCGCACCAGACCGAACAACACGCCGATGGCCCCGGCCGAGTTGAAATCGTCGTCCATGGCCGCGAAGAAGCGACGCCGATGGTTGCGTACGGCCTTGGCGAGGATCTCGCCCGGCTCTGAGACCAGCCCGGCCGGCACGGGATCGACGCCTGACGCCAGTTTTTCCCGTAGACGCACCGCGCCGCGCACCAGCCGGTCCAGGGCGGCCTCGGCCTCGCGCAGGCGCTCCTCGCTGTAGTCGATCTGGCTGCGGAAGTGGGCATTCAGCAGGAAGAAGCGGATCACCTCTGGCCGGAACTTCGCCAGGACGTCGCCCATGGCGAAGAAGTTGCCATCGGACTTGGACATCTTCTTGTCGCCGAGAAAGAGCAACCCGTTGTGCAACCAGTAGTTGACGAATTGCTCGCCGGTCCCGCAGCAGCTCTGGGCGCATTCGTTCTCGTGATGCGGAAAGAGCAGGTCCCGTCCGCCGCCGTGGAAATCGAAATGGTTGCCTAGGAACTTCGTGGACATGACCGAGCATTCGATGTGCCAGCCCGGTCGGCCCCTGCCCCAGGGCGAATCCCAGCCGGGTTCGCCCAGGGCGGCGTTCTTCCAGAGTGCGAAATCGAGGGGATCCTCCTTGTTGTCACCCACTTCCACGCGCACACCGCTGCGCATGTCGTCCACGTGGCGGCCCGAGAGGAAGCCGTAGTCGTCGTAGGAACGGACGCGGAAGTAGACGTCGCCGGCCGCCGCATAGGCGTGGCCCTTGGCGACGAGTCCTTCGATGAAGGCGACGATCTCCGGTATGTGGCCGGTCACCAGCGGGTATTCGTGGGCCGGCTGGATATTGAGCGCCTCGGCGTACTCGTGGTAGAGCGCGATGTTGCGGTCGGCCACGACGCGGTAGTCGACGCCCTCCTCGGTGGCCTTGGCGATGATCTTGTCGTCGATGTCCGTGAAGTTCTGGATGTGCCGGACCTCGTAGCCCAGGTGCTCCAGGTAGCGGCGCACCATGTCGCAGGCCACGAAGGCGAACATGTGGCCCACGTGCGGCTTGTCCTGGACCGTCATGCCGCACACGTACATGCCGACCCGGCCGGGATGGATCGGCTCGAACTTCCGCCGCGTGCGGGCGACGTGGTCGTAGACATGCAGGGTCATGAATCACTCCTGACCGGGTCGCGCCGGGCGCGCTCGCGGGTCCTGCGGACGGCGTCCAGGCAGAGATCGGTCAACAGGTCACCGAAGTCGATGCCGACCGCCGCCGCCGCCTTCGGCACCAGGCTGTTGCCCGTCATACCCGGTATGGTGTTCACCTCGAGACAGTAATAGGTAGCTCCGTCCAACCGGAAGTCAACCCTCGCGACGCCACGGCAACCGAGCAGATCGTAGGTCCGGCGGGCATCGCCGCTGATCATCTCGTAGAGGGGCGAATTCACGGGCGCCGGGCAGAGGTACTCGCTGGCGCCGTCGGTGTACTTGTGCTCGTAATCGTAGAACCCTTCGCGGGGCACGATCTCCACCAGGGGCAGGCGACGGCCCATGAGGATGGCGGCGGTCAGTTCGCGGCCCGGGACGTAGGATTCCAGCAGGACGCTGCTGCCGTGACGGGACGCCTCGCCGAAGGCGGCTGAGAACCCGTCGGCGTCCCCGACGATGCGCACGCCCACGCTCGAACCGTCGGCGTTGGGCTTGACCACGAGGGGAATACCGAGTTCGGACGCTGCCCGGGCGCAGAGCCTGTCCAGGTCCAGCATCTCATCGTCGGGCAGACCTGGCCCGCTCGCGGATACCGGCCGTGCGCCGGCCCCCTCCCAGCTCACCAGCAGCCAGTCGGGCGTGGGGATGCCGGCGCCGCGCAGCAGGCGCTTGGTGGCCGACTTGTCCATGGCGACGGCGCTGGTCCGCGGCCCGGACAGGGCGTAGGTCACGCCCATCAGATCCAGCAGCGCCTGCAGGTGCCCGTCCTCGCCGTCGCCGCCGTGCAGGGCCGGAAAGACCACGTCGAATGCGGTCAGGTCGGCCATGCCCATGACCTCGGGCACGGAGTCGATCACCCTGGCCTCCACGTCGTGACCCGCCGCGGACAGGGCCTCGACCGCCGCCCTGCCCGTCTCCAGGGATATCTCCCTCTCCCGGGAATCACCGCCCATGAGCACGGCGATGCTCAGCCTGTCCGGAACCCGGGCCTCATTCCCTCTCTTCACGCATCACCTCCTGTCGCTGACGGCATCAGCAAGGCCACGGCCAGGGCGGTCACGCATTCGCCTCGCCCCTCGGGCCCGACACCCTCTCCACGCGTGGCCTTCACCGAGACAGCGCCCGCCGGCACGCCGAGAGCCCCGGCCAGGGCGATGCGCATCTCTTCCGCGCGGGGGGCGATGCGGGGCTGCTCGGTGATGACGGTCGTGTCGACATTGCCGACCCGCCAGCCCTCGGCCGCCACGAGGCTCGCGGTCCGCGCCAGCAGATCCAGACCGGCGGCGCCCGCCCAGGCGGGATCGGTGTCGGGAAAATGACGGCCGATATCGCCCAGGGCCGCGGCCCCCAGCAGGGCGTCGATCACGGCGTGCGCCACGGCGTCGCCGTCCGAATGGCCGATGGGTCCGACCGGGCAGTCGGAGAAGTGCACACCGCCCAGGCGGCAGTCCCTGCCTTCCGACAGGAGATGTCGGTCCCACCCCAAACCGATTCTCACGAGGCTCACTCCAGGGAGATGTTGTCCAGCTGAACGACGGTCGTACGCTCCACGCGGCCCAGGAATAATAGCAGACTGCCGATATCGTCCAACCGGAATGTCCGTTCCTCGATATCGCCCGCCGCGGCGGCGAGGTCCATCTCGTAGCGGCGCCAGTCGCCGGTGATCCGGAAGCTGTCGCCGCAGGAAACCGCATCCCGGCGGCTGTCGAAGTCGTCCAGCCGGACCGAGAGGACGGCCTGCCCGCCGCCGTCGACGCGAGCGTCGAAGGCCAGCTTGCGGTAGCCGCTCCAGTCGCGGGGCATGCTCCTGAGGATCACGCCGGGCCAGCTGTCCCCTGGTTTCCCGGTGAAGCTCAGCAGGCGCCCCCCGCCGAGATGATCCTCGAAGCTGTACGTCGCCCCGCTGCCCTCGTTCTCGTTCCACAGGAACAGCTCTCTGTCGTCCTCGAAGTCGGCCAGCAGGGGAAAGCGCGCGCGCGCCAGACGCTCGCCGCGGATGAAGGCGGGTATCTCGCGCACCTGATAGGCCAGGACGGCGAGGCCGGCCAGGAAGATCAGGAGCGCCCACCGGCGGCCGCGTTCGAGATGAAGCAGCAGCCCTGCGGCCGACACGACGCCCCCCAGGTCCACGCCCGCATCCTGCAGCCGGGGATGACGGCCGACGAAGAGCTGGGGGATCTCGCAGCCCGCGGCCAGCAGGAAAGCCAGGACCGCAGCGGCGCCCAGGCTCCCCTTCAGCGGGCCGTAGCGATACAGCAGCAGGACGAGGGCGAAGGGGAGCCCGAAGTGGGCGATCACGCCGAACGAGCGCACGACGTGCATCCGCTCCAGCTGCCCGGGCACGGGCACCACGAACGGAACCAGCAGCAGCAGGGCGCCCAGCAGCCACCACCGCGCCCCGACGCGCTCGATCGCCGCGGTCATGAGGCCCCCCCGCCGCCGACGCGGCAGATGGAGAACCGGTACTTGCCGTTGGGCTCGCTCGGAATGCGCTCGAGGTAGCGCAACTCCACCGCCAATCCCTCGCCGAGGGCGCTGCGGAAGGAGGCGGTGAGCGCGTCCACGGTCTCCTCGCGCCATCCCTCGGCGCGCACGAGATTCACCACCAGCCGCGAGACATCCTCCTGGACGACCTGGAGCTGCCCGATGCCGGGGTAGCGGGTCAGCGTGTTCTCGATCAGGGAGATACCGGCCACGCGGCTGCCGTCTGCCGCGACGAGGAAATCGGCAACCCGACCGGTGACCGCACGCAGCAGGGGATACGGGCGCCCGCACGCGCAAGGCGCGTCGTGCAGCACGCCGCGGTCTCCGACCTCGTAGCGCAGCATGGGCATGCCGAAGTTGACGAACTCGGTGATCACCAGGCGTCCGTCCTCGCCGGGGGCGCAGGGCGAGCCGTCGTCGCGGAGCACCTCGACGGCCGCGTGCTCGGCGTTGACATGGAGGCCCGCATGCCGCTCGCATTCGCAGGCGATCAGGCTCACCTCCTCGCAGCCGTAACGATTGGTGACGGGCCGCTCGAACACGCGCTCGATCACTTCCCGCTCGGGTTGGAGCAGCATCATGCTCGTGGCGACGATGCCCGCGGGGCGGAGCTCGATGCCCATCGCCTCGGTCATCTCCGCCAGCAGGAAGATGGAATGGGCGTGACCGAACAGCAGGCCCGGGCGCAAGCGCCGCCACGCGGCCGCGAACCCGCGCACCGCGGCCTCGTCCAGCCGCATCGTGTCCAGATAGAGGATACGGTCCTTCAGGGCGGCACGCAGGCGGTTGCGCCAGCTGGCCGGTGTCGGGGGGTTGCCCCAGACCGCCGCGACCGGCTGTCCCGGGCGCCACCCGCTCCAGGTGTCGGCCAGCAGGGCCGCGCCGTTGCGGCGCTGTACGCCGCGCACGTCGCAGAAGACCAGCAGGGCCGTGCCGGTCGAACCGCCGGTCCTGGCCGGCACCAGGTCGTCACGGTCGAACGCCTCCGAGAGGATCTCGTCCAGATTGTCTCGGACCTCGGTCTTGGTCAGCAAGGGTAGGCGCGCCAGGTCGTCTACGACCCGCACCACGGCGGGATCGATGCCGGCGGCGGCGAAACGACGCCGGTAGAAGGGAGAGGTTGCGACTGCATGCCGGACCACCCGGTTGAGACGGATGCCGCGCCGCCGCGCCAGGGCGGCGGGGGCGTCGTACTGGTCCAGGGCCAGGCGGTGGAAGGTGCGCAGGCGCACGCTCCGTTCGTAGAGGTCCCAGGCGGGCTCCACGATCCGGCCGACGATCCAGTCCGGGAGGCGAGGCGGCGTGCTCATGTCCGCGGCGTCCAGGTGATCTGCCGCTCGCCGCGCAGGAAACGGATCAGCGCGTTGCCGGCCGCGCCATTGAGCAGACACAGATAGAAGGGGAAAGACAGCGGAGGAGGCAGCCGGCGCCCCTTGAGCAGCAGGCCGACCGAGGCCAGCGCGTAGAAGGCGACTTGCAGGGCGAAGAACGCGTTCCAGATCGGCGCCGTACCCACCAGGGCGGCGTTGGCGACCAGGGCGCAGAGCTGGAAGACCGGCGCCAGGTACCGCAGCCACTTGTGGGAGAAGAGCTGCCAGGCGTAGAACCCGTGGCGGAAGGGGTTGAGCAGCACCGCCTTGTCCTTCAAGGCGTGCCAGGCGCGCAGGGCCACGCGCGTTCGCATGCGGAACTCGTCCGACGCGACAGACAGACTCTCCTCGTAGAGCAGCGCATGGGGCTGGTAGACGACCCGCCGCTCGCGTTGCACGATGCTCAAGGGCAGGACGAAGTCGGGCTGCTGATCGTTCCGCATCGGTACGTACAGCGAGGCCCGCACGGCGTCGATGCCGCCGTCCACGCCGACCACCGAACCGAGCCGGGTCTCGAGTCCGCGCAGGACGTTCTCGTAGCGCATGTACGCGGAACAGCCCTCTCCGGTCAGGGAACCGTCGGGCGCCTTGTAGACCATGCGACCGGTCACATACCCGACGTCCGGGTCGGCGAACGGTTCGACGAGGCGGCGCAGGGCCGACGGACCGTACAGGGAGTTCGCGTCGGAAAAGACCAGCAGTTCGCCCGCGGCGTTGGCCGCGGCCAGGTTCAGGGCGGCCGTCTTGCCCGCGCGCGGTTCCTGCCGCAAGAGGCGTATCGCGCGGCCCGTCCCGTCGGCCACCCTCTGCACGATCCCTTCCGTGCCGTCGTCCGAAGCGTCGGAGACGACGATGATCTCGACCCTGTCGGAAGGATAATCCAACGACAGCTTGTTGCGCAGCGTGTGCTCGATACAGGCGGCCTCGTTGAAGGCGGCGATGATGATCGTCACCGACGGCGTGCCCTCGGCGCAGCGCACGTCGCGGCTGCGCAGAGCTGCGATCAGGGCGCACAGGACCGGATAGCCGGCATACACGTACACCAGCATGAACACACAGAATGCGAATACGATCGACATCGACGGATCCTGTCTTCAGACGACTCCGGCCCTGCGCAACTCCTGCGCGTAATGATCCTGGTGCTCGGCCACGCAGCCGCTCCAGTCGAAACTCTCCTCGGCGACGGCGCGGGCCCTGAGGGTCAACATCAGCCGGGTCTTCTTCTCCTCCACCAGGCGCGTCATGGCGCTGGCGAGAGCCACCACGTTTCCCGGCGGGATCAGCAATCCCGTCTCGCCGTCGTGGATCACCTCCAGGTTCCCGCCGACCGAAGTGGCGATCACGGCGCATCCTCGCAACATGTACTCCAGCACGGCGTTGCTGAAGCCCTCCGAGTCCGAGCATATCACGCCGACGGCCAGCTTGCCCAGGTAGCCGGGCACGTCCTCGATCCGGCCGGCGAACACCGTGCAACGGGAGATGCCCAGCCCCGCCGCCAGGGTCTCGTACTCCGGCCGCAGCTCGCCGTCCCCGATCACGTGGAAGACGACCTCGGGGTGTCGGGCGTGCACGCGGGCAGCCGCGCGCAGGAACAGATCGGTCCTCTTGACGCGCCTGTTGAGATTGCCCACGATGCCGATCGACACCTCCGATTCGAGATGCTCCACGAACCGGTATTCATTCGTATCGACACCATTGTAGACGACCTTAATCCGAGATGGATCCAGGTGGTCTTTTCGACTCACGTGATGCTTGACGGCCTGCGAGTTGGCCATGAAGCCCGTCGCCAGCGGATACGCCCGGCGCATCAGGAACACCTGCAGCGGCGTCCGCCAGAAGCCCAGATCCCGGAAGGAGATCAGCCTCACCGGAACCCGGCCCAGGCGGGCGGCCGGCAGGGCCACCAGGGTAGGGTCCTGGAAGAACGAGTGGACGACGGCCACGCCCTCGGTGGAAACATGTCGGGCGAGACGGCGCACGGACGCCAAACCCCCGGGCGACAACAGACGCGACACGTTCAGTTCCAGGCATGGGCAGGCGACCTCGTTCAGATAATCGCTCGAAGGGCGCAAGGTGCATAGCTGCGGCTGGAAGAGCTCCCTGTCGAGACGATTGATCAGACCGACCAGCTGTTTCTCCGTGCCACCGCGGCCGATGCTCTCTATGCAGTACAGGATCTTGTGCGGGGCCATTCTCCTCTCCTGTCGGGGTCCGGGCGCCGGTGGCGTTCCGAACCGCGGGTCAGTGTGGCACATGGCGGGGGGGAGCGGAAGATGTTTCCCGCTCTCGACAAAACGTGCCGGACAGGTTAACTCTGAAAGCGTCGTGCGCCTCCGTATTGCAACCACGAGGATTCCGCGAAGCCATGAACGACGCGTCCCTGGTCTCCGTCATCACCGCCACGTACAACATGGGCCGCTACGTGGCCGGCACGATCGACTCCATCCTGGCGCAGACCCACCCTGCCGTGGAGGTCATCGTCGTCGACGACGGCTCCACCGACGATACGCCTGCGGTGCTGTCCCGCTACTCGGCAGACGCGCGCGTGAAGATCGTGCGCCAGGACAACGCGGGCCAGACCGTGGCCAAGAACCGGGGCCTGCGCGAGGCCACCGGCGAGTTCGTCGGCTTCTGCGACGCCGACGACCTGTGGCGGCCCGCGAAGCTCGCCCTGCAGTTGCCGCATTTCGAGGACGAGGACGTCGGCGTGGTCTACGGCAACTTCCAGTTCATCGACGGAGCGGGACGACCCATCGAGACCTATCGCCCCCCCACGTACAGCGGCCGCATCACGGCCGAGTTGCTGGTGGACAACTTCGTCCACTTCCCCACCGCCCTGGTCAGGCGCAGCATCATCGAGGAGGAGGGCGGCTTCGACGAATCGCTGTCCATGGGCATCGACTTCGACCTCTGGCTGCGCATCTCCGTGGATCACGACTTCCTCTTTCTGCCCGACATCCTGGTCGATTACCGCATCTGGGAAGGTCAGATGTCCCATCGCACCGGCGAGCGCCTCGACAATGCCTTCAAGCTGATGCACCGCTTCCTCGCGGACCACCCCGGCTGCGTCACCGGCGTCCAGAAACGGAGGGCCTGGGCTCATACCTACGTGTCGCGGGGCCTCTGGAAGACGCGCCGGGGCGAGCGGACCGCGGGCGCGGCCGACCTGGCCCGCGCCTTCGCTCAGCGACCCTGGGACCGCCGTCTCTGGACCTCCCTCGCCAAATTGTTGCTGCGGCGCCAGGTATGACGCCCCGGGAAAGGTGACATTTTCCCCCTAAAATGCTATAATTTCCCATTCACGCACCTACGAACCTTTCGGCACATGCAACGAGGCTAGCAACGATGGCTCGTCCGAGGATTCCCATCACCTGTCTGCTCGCGCTTCTGGCTACATGCACCGCGACCTCGGCCGGGACCGTGCAGTCACTCTGGCACGATCCCGCCGACTTCATCTACAACGAGGATCGGGTCGACTGCCACTGGTCGTTCAGCGCCGGCACGGATTCGGTGCAGGTCGACTTCCACGACGGCAGCACCGTCACCATCACGCCCGACCAGACGCCGTACCGGCACATCTACGGCGACGCCGGACGTTACGACCTCACCTTGACCGTCTGGGAGGACGGCGTGGCCGAGCCTTACGACGAACAGAACTTCGTGTTCGTCCGCCAGCGACCTCTCCCCGGCAACAACTACATGTTCCTGCACCATTCCACCGGACGGAACCTGATCACCGACAGCGGCGTGCGCAGCCTGCTGAATCTGCACAACGACCGGTACGGCACGGCCATCGAGCTCTGGGATCACGACTACCACAGCGGCAACTCGTACACCGGCATCATCCTGCCGGACAGCACCGTGTACAGCGACTGGTCCTACGGCGAGGAGGCCAACGACATCCAGCCGGGCGGCTACTACTCGATCTTCACGGGTGTGGCCAGCGCCTTCCGCGATTCGCTGCTCAACCGCCACGACGTGATCGTCATGAAGAACGACCACCAGACAGGCGACATCATCCACGACGGACAGCTGGCCGCCTACAAGTACTGGTACCTGCAGATCCGCAACGTGCTGGACCAGCACCCGGAAAAGCGCTTCATCCTGGTCTCGGGTCCGCCGCGCCGTCCCGAGGACATCACCAACAACGAGGCGGACCGCGCCCGCGTGTTCTACGACTGGCTGCAGAGCCCCGAGTTCATGAACGGGCATTCCAATATCTCGTTCTTCGACCTCTTCGACTATCTGGCCTATCCCGACGACCCCAGCGATCCGCAGCGCAACATGCTGCGCTCGCAGTACCGTCGTCCCTACGGCGAGACCGACAGCCACCCCAACGAATACGCCAACAGCGTGATCGGTCCCCTCTTCGCCGGCATGCTGATCCGCGTCGCCGACCCCTCCTGGATCAGCGTCGTGTCGGACGTCCCCCAGCCGACCGCGGCGCTGCAGCTCCATCCCAACCATCCCAATCCGTTCAACCCCAGCACCGCGATCGCCTACGACCTGGAGCGGCCGGGCCTGACCAGCCTGGGCATTTTCGACTTGTCGGGACGGCTGATCCGCAGCATCCTGACACCGACGATGCAGCAAGCGGGCAATTACGCGCTGCGGTGGGACGGAACCGATGATCGGGGCAGGGCCCTGCCGTCGGGCGTGTACCTGTACCGCCTGCACAGCGGGAGCGACGCGGCGAGCCGCCGCATGGTCCTCGTCCGCTGACGGAACGACCCGGCGCAACGCAAGGATGCGAACCATGCTCCAGACCCTCAAGGAATGGTACTGGTCCATGAAGGACCCGACGGGGCGCATGTACCTGCGCTACAGCTGGGTCCGCAACTGCCCGGGACCTTATGGATTCAGGCTGCGCGCCGACGTCCTGCGCAGGCACTTCAAGACCTGCGGCGAGAAGGTGCGCATCCACGAGGGCGCTCGTTTCCGCAACGTGCACATGATCTCCCTGGGCGAGTACGTCACCGTGGGCGTCGACAACTTCATCCAGGCCGCGGGCGGCGTGACCATCGGCGACTACACGCTGCTCGGACCGGGCGTGAAGGTGTGGAGCACCAACCATGTCTTCGCCGATCCGGACAGGCTCATCCGGGACCAGGGCGCGGAGTACAGGGAAATCGTGATCGGCAGCGACGTATGGATCGGATCGAACGCCTTCATCATGCCCGGCACCAGTCTCGGCGACGGTTGCATAGTCTCGGCCGGCTCGGTGGTCGGCGCTAAGAAATACCCCCCTTACAGCATCCTGATGGGCAACCCCGCCCGCGTGATCGGCAACCGGAAGAAGCGCGCCGATGAGGGGGATTGAGAATCTCGACAGCCTGCTCGACGAGACGGAGAACGCCCCCCTGTCGGTCGTGCTGGACCACCTCGTCGCCGCCATCCCCGCAGGGCCAGACCAGCGCAGCCGCGTCGCCGAACTCGTAGACGAGTCGCGGGCCGCCTGGCAATGGCTGTTGGGCGGACGCCGCCGCGGCCACATCCTCCACCTGTCCGGCGGGTGGAACGCCGGCGCCATGGCCCTGGCGCGGGTCTGGGAGAAGGTCACCGTGCTCGAGGCGTCGGCCACGAGCCTGCGCGTGCTAGAGCGCCGGATCGCCGAAGAGGGTTTCCGCAACGTGGAGATGATCACGGGCGACTGCGACGGACGCCTGCCCTGCGCGGACGCCGTCTTCGACGCGGTCTGCTGGACGGCGGCCCCCGGCCGGCGCGTGCCCTGTTCCGCGCCGGACGGGGCCTTCGCGCTCGGACCGCTCCTGCGCGAGGCGGCGCGCGTCCTGAAGCCCGACGGGGAGCTGCTCCTGGGCCTGCCCAACCGCTGGCGCCGCAGCAGTCTCCTGCGGAAGGGCGAGCCCCCGCTCTATACCCTGCACAACGTCGAGCGGACCCTGCGCAGGGCGGGCTTCAACGTGCATTCGGTGCACGCCCACGAGAGCGAGTACGAACAGGAGCGCTTCTTCGTGGACCTGGCCGACGTCTCGGCTATCCGCGCCTTCCAGGAGCAGCACCCGGGGCGCGGCCGCCATCTTCCCGCCTGCTTCTACCGCCGCCTGGCCCCCCAGTACGCCGTCGTCGCCGGGACGGGCCCGGCCGAACCGCCCTGGCTCCGGGACGCCCTGCAATCCGTGCGGCGCCACCTGGGCATCCAGGACCGCGCGTGGACCGTTTCGCCACCCGCGGTGCAGCGCAAGGGCAAGCTGGTGTCCGTGCTGTCGCGGGACAAGCGGCCCGCCTGGATCGTGAAGATCCCCCTGCGCCCCGAGACGAGAGCCGGCATCGAGAACGCCCGGCGCGTGCTGTCGGGGCTGTCGGCCCATCTGGCGGCCGACGACATCCTGACGGATCTCCTGCCCGGAAACCTCACCCGTCTCGACTTCGAGGGCATGCCGCTGTACGTGGAATCGGTCTGCCGGGGCAAGTCCTGGGCCGGCCATCGCAAGCGGCTGCCCCACGTGCAGGACACGGACCTTCAGGAGGTGCTCGTACGCCTGCTGCAGCTGGACGCGGACGACCTGGGCCTGCCCGACGCCTCCGGGGCCCTGTCCCGCAAGCTGGTCCACCTCTCTGGATTGCTGGCGCTCCACGCGCCCGAGCTGATCGACGTGATGGCCGCCGTCGGCGAGAAGCTGGACGCCGCGGGGCGCGGCCGTCCCTGGAAGCTGCGCAAGGGCGACATGACGCTGAGCAACATCTTCCTGGACGGGGGGCGCATCTCGGGCCTGATCGACTGGGACGAGAGCGAGGCCAGCCGGCTGCCCCTGGCCGCCTACGCCGACCTGCTCTTCTCCTGGCTGTGGCAACGCGAGGGACTGCGCCGGGCCGACGGTCTGAAGATGCTGGTCGACGGGGGCCTCGACGACCTGCCCGGGGCGCTGGGCGTGAGCGAGATCCTGTCCCGCCTGGACTGCGGCCCCGACGACCTCATCGCCGGCGCCATGGCCTCCTGGGTGGACCACGCCCACTACGAACTCGTGCATCCGGTGTTCAGATACCAGCCCGCCCGCGTCCGGGGCCTGCTGGTGGAACCCTGCCGCGCCCTGGCCCGCGTGTGGGGTCAGCGGGTCGCCTCGGCGTAGATCCCCAGGTATGCGTCCGTCATCGTCTGAAGGGTGTAGCGGGCGCGCTGCTCCGCCGCCGCCCGCCGGCCGAGCCCGGTGCGCAGCCGCGGGTCCTCGGCCAGTCGGGTGATCGCCGCGGCGATGCCCGCCACGTCGCCCACCTCGACCAGCAGACCGGTCTCCCCGTCGCGCAGCACCTCCGCCAGGCCGCCGACGCGCGAGGCAACCACCGCCGTGCCGAGGGACATGGCCTCCAGCAGCGTGTAGGGCAGGCCCTCGTGCAATGAGGGCATCAGCAGGATGTCGAGGTGGGCCAGCCAGTCGTAGACGTTGCGCTGGAAGCCGTGGAAGGCCACGCGCCCCGCCAGGCCGAGGTCCAACGCCTCGCGGGACAGCCTCCGCTCCAGCGGGCCCGAGCCGATCACGTGCAGGCGTACGCGCCCGGGAACGCCGCTCGCGGCCAGCGCGCGCAAGGCGAAACCGATGCCCTTGACCTCCGAGACCCTTCCGACCAGCCCCACCTCGCAGGCATCGGTCGAGAGTTCCGGCGGCCGTGCCGTCGAGGCCGGGTCCAGCGGCGCGATGCCGTTGTGGACGACACGGCGCTCCAGGCCCCGATGCATGTCCGCGCAGCGCGCCATGATGTCCGCCGTGACGTAGCAGACGGCGGCGCCCACCTTGCGCGTGGCCCACCCGTCCAGCCGTCGATTCAGCGCCTTCTTGAGCCGCGCCACCGGTCCGCCGCCCGGTTCGGGCAGGCCGTGCTCGGTCTTCACGACGGGCACGCCCAGCCGCTTCCCGGCCACCGCCGCGGTGACGGCGGCCCGGTAGCCGTGCACGTGCAGGACATCGACGCCCGCGCCGTCGACCAGATCGCGCAGATCCCGCGCCGCCGCCGGATCGTAGCGGTGGCGGGCACGGATCAAAACGACGCGCAGTCCCGCCTGGCGGGCGCGCGCCGCCAGCTCGTGGTCATGGAATAGGGCGAGGATGGGCGCCGACCCGTTGCGGTCGCGGAGACTCTCGCTCAGTCCGAGCAGCTGCGTCTCCACGCCGCCGAACAGTTCGCCGGGCGCCAGCATGACCACTTTCGGTGCGGGAGTGCCGCTCATCGCCCGGCTCCCGCCGCCGTCAGGCCCCGGACGCGGGCCACGAAGGCGGACAGCTCCCGGGCGAAAGCCGCTTCGAACCCGGCCCTGCCCCGCGCCAACCCTGCCTCGTCCCGCGTCGCGGCCCGCGCGCGGGCCACGGCTTCGCGCAGGTCCTCGGCCCGATGCCCGGTGTATTCGGCGCAGTCTGCGAAGCAAGCGCGAAGGGTGCGTGTGTCGGAGAGAACCGTGCCGCGCGCGGCGCCGACGGCCTCGTAGGCTCCGCAGACCAGGCAGTCGTCGTCGTCGGTGAGCACGACCACGGCCTCGGCCCGGCTGAGCACCCTCCGGTACTCCGCGAACGGCATGTAGCCGGGCAGTCGGATGCGGGGATCCTCCCGCACCGCGGCCGGCACTGCCGCCCGCTCCGTATTGCCGCTGATGACGACGTCCAGGTCCAGGATCGCAACGATTTCCCGCGCAGCCTCGAAGATCAGGGCGACGGGCTCGTCGCTGTCGAAGCTGCAGACGAAGAACGCGTAGGGGCGTTCGCCGTCCCGGGCCGGCTCGGCGCGGCACTTCGCATCCTCGCCGCGCCAGTCCGTGAGCGGGTCGCGCAGCACCGACACCCCGGCGCTGTGGCGCTCGGCGTAGGGCACGAGCCTCTCGTTGGTCACCACGAGCAGGTCCGCCCCGGCGAGCAGGAAGCGCTTGAACGCCCCGAAGGGCCTGGACAGCGGGCCGGAGAACTCCTTCTTGAGGGCCTTGTTGTGGCAATCGCAGACGATCTTCGGACGGGGGCGTGCCGGCAGGAACCTGTAGATCAGGCAGACGAGCATCAGCAGATAGGAGAAATGCATGAACACGAGCCGCGGCCTCTCGCGCCACAGGACCTTCAGCGTCCACAGGGGACCGATCAGGTTTCTCTGCAGGGGACGGTGGTCGTCGAAGACGAAGGTGGGCATCCCCCCCAGGGCGTCGACCAGGCTGCGTGTTCTGCGGTGCTCGTGCCAGGTGATCCAGATGGTGCCTTCTGGCCATGGCATACCGGCGAACCCGTCCTTAAATGTGGGTAGGCTGTCCGGGCTCTCCGGGCGGCCCCGGGTCGGGATCCCCGAAATCGCCGAGCTCGATGGGGTACCCGGGCGAGGTGTCGCCGTTCTCGTCGATGACGTACAGGAAGACCTGCTCTCCGGACGTGAAGCTCACGGTGCGCAGGGGCAGCTCGATGAACGTCGAGGACCAGTTCGCGGCGACCTGTATCTCGCGACGCGTGCAGGCCGCGTAGGTGGCTGCGTTGCCGAGCTCGACACGGGCCTGCGTGGTGGCGACGTAGACGTCGTCGAAGAAGGACCGCACATGGCTCAGCGCACTGAAGCCCTGGAACATATGGCCGATGCGCAGGTCCTCCACGTACTGGCCGCCCTCCACGTCGCACAGGTTGAGCCCCGAGGAATCGAGCTTCTGCTGCAGGTTGTACCAGATACTGAAGCGGCCGTCGTTCTGCGCGGCCGTGTTCTCGTAATCGAGCCAGAATTCCCAGCGGCCCCAGCTGTAGTTGGAGTTGTAGTAGCGGGGATCGCCGCCCCAGTACCAGATGTCCGCCGGCGTGGCCTGGAGCATGGTGGCGAAGGCGGTCGCCCCGTCCGGGATCATGAACGGCATGAACTGCTGCTGCTCGTAGCCGTTGCCGGAATTGGCCGGCCCGAAGGTGTAGAGCTGCTTGTGGTTCATCTCGGGCGGCGGATCGTTCTGGCTGGGATCGTGATACCGCATGTACGAGAGGTACAGGGTGTTGAAGGGCCCCTGCGACCCCCATCCGAAGGCGTTGATCGAGTAGCCGCTCCAGCCGGGCTCCTTCCAGGCGACCTTGGCGCTCTGGCCGCCGGAGTAGGCCTGCATCCGGCTGTACTGGGGAAACGGCGTGTTGGAGCTGGGATGCTGGAAGGTCCAGGTGGGTCCGATGACCGGCACGCCCAGGGTCGCTCCGTCTCCGCCCTCCTCGAAATCGTCCCAGCTGATCACCTGGGCGGCGGAACCGAAGTCGTTACCGCTGATCTGGATCGTGTCGCCGTCGATGAACTCGCCGCCCACGTTCAAAATGACCGGTTGCGCATTCACGGTAACCGCTGCTGCAAGCAGCAGAGCCGAGAATGCAACCGCTCTGGTCGTGCGACAGCGATGTGAAAGCAGGGTCATCTCCCTGTCTCCCTTGACGTTACGAATCGCGGCCCCCGGCAGCATGCCCGACCGCACTGTTCCCAGTAGCATATTGAATGCCGCTGTGGCCAGTCCATCCCTAGATTCTCGCATCGCTGACCTGGGCCACCAGAGCCGCGACCAAGCGTTTCATCTCGTACGAGATCCACAGGGACGAAAACGCGATGCCGGCGACGAACCACCAGTAGACCTCGTAAAGGTCCATGCCGAAGAGGCCGAGCACAAGCCTAATATACAGAAATCCGGCCGCGGCCATGACGACGGCCCGCATGAAGCGCAGATCGTCCTCCATCGCGGCGATACGCAGGCGAAGCGCCGGCGGCGGTTGCGCCCGGCCGCGGGCGGCGCCGTGGAGGAGCCTGGCAAGCCTCACGAAGCGCTTCTCCGCGTGATGCAGGGCGGCCAGCATAGCGTAGACCAGGAAGACGAAGATGGCGAGCCCCTGCAGGCCGAGATTGGTAGCCACTTCCAGGTAGAGATTGTGCGTGTCCTGGGTGCGGCCGAACACGCGGTTGCGCACCGCCGGAAACGACGCCACCCCCACGCCGAGAGGGTTGTCCATCAGGATCTTCCAGGCATCATTGAGGATCTCGATCCGCATCTGCTTGGAATGGCCCTCCGCCTCCTGACCGCCGATGCTCTTGAAGCGCTCGACGTACTGATCGGGGATGACGGGCAAGGCCGCCGCCGCCAGGGCCGTCCCGATCAGAAGCCACCGCAGCTTGTTCGTCGATCGCAGCCACCAGTAGACGAGGAAGCCGAAGAACCCCACGTAGGTCGTGCGCGATCCCGAATAGAGCATGCAGACGCCGGCCGTCATCAGCGGCGGCAGGAGCAGGAGCTTGAACTTCCAGTCCCTGATGACAGGGAAGAGGAAGACCACGAAGGGCACCAACCCGATGGCTACGCCGCCCAGGCTGTTGGGATGGGCGTAGATCGGTACGGCCCCGTGCAGGCGCATCACGCCCTGGTTCTGCCAGACGAGACTGCCGGAGATCGCGCCCCGCGCCGATTCCTGCGTCACGTAGAAGCAGGCGAACAGGAAAGCGGCCAGGAAATAGCGCATGGCCCGCGGCGACCGGATCAACGCCACCATGAAGAAGGTGAGCATGGCGAATTTGATGACGCGGTCGACGAATATGTTGTTGGCCATCACCTTGTCGGCCGCGAAGGGGATCTGGATGATCATCGCCACGAAGAGCAGTGTGATGCCGACCAGCACGTTCTTGGCGGGCCTGAGCTTCGCGATCCGCACGGGATAGGCGGAGATGATGAAGACACAGGCCACGGCCAGGACCAGGCCCAGCACGAACTCGATGCGCAAGGTCTTGAAGATCTCCCGGCGCGCACCCAGCTGCATGTACCTGGCCACGACGAAGGTCAGGAAGATCGCAGTGACGAACAGCGGCGCCTCCCAGTAGCGCGGGAGGCGCAAGCGGCCGGATTTGCTGTGCTGCATCATGCCGATGCCAGCGTCCTCGTCTGGATGGTTCGACTAGTTCATCCCTGCTACCGCGGCGTTGATGAAGGGTACGAAGGCCGCCGCGGCCTTGGCGTTGCCCTGCCGGCTGGGATGGCTGTCCTGGCCGCCGCCGGTCGGATAGGCCGACCAGTTTCCCCTGCCGCCGGTCAGGATGTCGTAGTAATCGAAAACCACCACGTTGGGCAAGGCGTAGGCGGAGAGCCAACCGTTCTCGCGATCGGTCAGCCAGGTATTGAACTCGCGGGCGTGATCGGCCGGGGTCGGCCCGGAACCGAAGGCGCCCTTCAGGCGGTCCTTGAGATCCCGCCTGGGCTCGGCGCGCGGCGGCGCGGTGAAGGCCACGAAGAGCACGTCGGGACGCGCCCGGAAATGGGGCAACAGAGCCCGGTAGGCGGCCTTGGCGTTGGCCACGGTGAGCTCCTCGGCGTCGGGATCGCCGGGCTCGACGCCGGGGCCCGTGAAATCGTTGTTCGGGTAGCAGGACTTGAAGGCGACGATGCCGTTGATCGTGCCGTCCCCGTACCTGCGATCCTGGTGGTCGGTGGCCAGGATGGCGTCCATGTGCTCGGCGAACTTGCGCCGCCAGTGGCGGATGTCCGTGTCCGCGCCGAGGACAGACTCGTAGGACAGCTCGCTCACGTCGTAGCCGCCGGCCGTCAGCAGGGCGCGCAACCCGCCCCCGTTGGGATGGCTGTCGTAGATGCAGCGCCGGCCGGAACCGGGGGCCCCGCCGGCGCGCTCGCCCGGATCGGCCATCAGCTGGCCGCCGCAGGAATGGTGTATGAAGAGCAGGCGCCTGGGGGTTTCGGGCCCCGCGCTCGATGTCCGTGCCGTCTCTTGCATGGCCACGTCTCCTCCGTTGTCGTCGGCCGTGCCGCAGGCGGCCAGGGGAAGCAGCAACGCCAGCACCGCTGCGGTACCCGAGGTCTTAAACCAATTACTCATATGCATTTCTGAACCTCCAGCGGGCCTGGAATATGCTGACTGACCTCGAACAGTATACGTTCCTCGCGGTTTCGAGGCTACCATGGGTTGACAATTCGGGATCATGACCCGGAAGATGTCCCTGCCGCCTCAATGCAAAACCCCCACCACGGAGGGAAGAATCATGAAGCACTGGCGTATTCTCACCCTGTTCGCCCTGCTGCCCCTGCTGGCGATGCTGGCCTCCTGCAGCAGCGACGATACGACGACACCGGACGAGGACACCGACGCGCCCGTGGTCGTCCAGGTCGATCCCAACCAGGACGAGACCGATGTCGCCGTGGGCGAGGACGTGACCATCGTCTTCAACGAGGACATGGACCCCGCCACCGCCGACGGCAACGTCACGCTGTCCCACGGGACGATCACCGACCTCGACTGGCTGGACGACAAGACGCTGGAGGTCGCGCACGGCGATTGGCCCGAGGGCACGGAAGTCACGGTGACCGTGGGAACCGGCCTAGCCGACGTGGCGGGCAACGCCCTGGCGCAAGCCTTCGCCTGGAGTTTCTGGACCTGGACCAACGACGTCATCCTGCAGAACACCCTGCCGGAGAACGGCGCCACGGGAGTGCCCATCAACACGCAGGTCTGGCTCGGGTTCTCGAGGGCGATGAACGGAGCGACCCTGCCGGGCGCCATCACGGTGACCAGTCCCGACAAGGCGACCCACGCCTACACCCTCGACGGCGGACACGAGGACTGGACCCTGACCTTCGCCGCGAACCTGCCCGCGTCCACCCTGATCACGGTTACCATCACCACCGACGCCCAGGGCGAGTACGGCGATCCGCTGGCGGCGGAGACCAGCTTCGCCTTCACCACCGGCGACGCCGCCGACACCACGCCGCCGCAGCTGGTGTCCATCGAGCCCACGGACGGCTCGATCATCCCCACCGACACCAGCTACCTCCGTCTCACCTTCGACGAACCCGTCGACGACGATTCGCTGCAGCCGTCGGTGGTCAGCGGCCAGCTCATGCTGAGCATGAACAATCCCGACAACGCGGGCGTCTGGTCCGAGAACCACACCGTCTTCACCGTCGCCCTGGCGCCGCCGTTGACGCCCGGCGCGATCCTCGCCGTCACCTTCGAATCGTTCGCCGACATGCACGGCAACGTCAACGACACACCCACCGAGTGGTCGGTGACGGTGGCGGGCACGCCCAACTACTTCCCGCTGGTGGACACCTATGTCATGTACTACGCCGGCAGCTGGACCAACGACCCCATCAAGGAAACCGGCTGGATCCGGGCGGCCACCAAGTACGAGTTGAAGACCGGCGGCGAGTTCTGGCGCTGGACGATCGAGGAGGCCGGCCCGTACCGGAAGATGGCGCAGATCCCCTTCACCGACTACGACCGCATGAAGGCCACCAGCTCGGCCATCCAGTTCCTGGGCTTCCACGAGGTGAACGAGGAGCCCGGCAAGGAAGTGAACGACATCACCTTCAACCCGCCCATCGACTGGCTCAAGCTGCCGGTGACCGCGCAGACCTGGAGCGGCACCTCGACCTTCCAGCCGGTGCCGCAGGAAGGCCCCACCCAGGTGAGTTACACGATCGAGATCCTGCCCGGCGTGTTCGATCTCGAGGGATTGTCGATGGGCAAGCAGGGGGATTCCCCGACGATCTTCTGGCTGGGCTGCCGCAAGGCCGTATTGGAGTTCGAGGTGGGCGACGGCGTCGACGTCTACCAGGAAGGGACCGAGACATACTGGTATTGCCCCGGCATCGGACCGGTGCGCAAGGACAGCATGGAGACCGAGGGTAGCGAGACCTACATGACGACCCTGGACCTGGTCTGGGCCGGCCTGGAGGTGAACTTCCCCGACTGACGGGACGGCGACACCGCCGAACGGGAGAGGGCGCCCCCCCGCGGGGCGCCCTCGTTGCGTAGCGATACGGATTCGCTCAGCCGGCCTTCTCCCGCGCCTCCTCCCCCGCCGCCAGTCCGGGAGCGAACACCTCCAGCGCCTTGGCGAGCAGACGTCGATGGTGGCGGCGGTGTTTCAGCGGGATATTGAAATTCGCGCGCGCCTCGGCGTCCAGGTCGTCCCAGTGCTCGCGCAGGAAGGTCAGGAGGACGTTCGTGGCGGTCTTGTAGATCTCGTGCGCCTGCTCGTAGGGCATGTCGTAGATGCGTTCGAGTTCGGCGCGGTTGCGGTGCTCGAACTCGCCGAGGGTCATCGCGTCGACCGCGCGGCGGTGGCAACGGGCGTCGAAGAACTCCACCGTGAAACGATCCCAGAACGCCAGGTGGCCGAGCGTCTGCTTCAGGCTGATCTGGCCGTGCTCGGGCGGCACTTCGCGAAACCGGACCGGGAAGATGCGCGCCAGGTCGCGCAATCTGCGGTCCTCGTCGGCGAATGCGGCGATAAGTGTCTCGACGGAACTCATCTTCACCCCCCGAACGCAGGTCTATGGATCAAAATACTTCGTCGACATCCAGCTGCGCAATAGTTGTTTGAGAAGTCGGCCGCGTATTACATCCTGCCGGCCCCGTTCAGACTCCCGCGCGACCGGCCCTGCGGGGCGGCCGGAAGTACAGAACCGCTCCGGAGCCCAGACAGAGACCCATGCCGACATACATGGCGGCCAGCAGCGGCCGGGGAGTCGGGCTGTACCGCAGCGCGACGCCGCCGATGGACATCACCAGCGCCATGAACCAGCTGCGCCAGGCGAACATCGAGAACAGGCACGCGCGCGCGGGGCGCGCGGTCAGCCGCGCCAGGTTCTTGCGCACCAGGGGCATGAAGGTGCGGGGGATCAGATACGCGCCCATGGCCGCGCCGGCGGCACCCGCGAGGACGGCCGTCGGCAAGGGCGACGCCAGGAGCCAGCCGCCGGCCCTGACGAAGAGCATCGCCGCTACCAGTCCCCAGACGACCCCCGCCAGCACGGGCAGGACACGCTGCGGCACGGTCGGGTTGAGACGTCGGAGCAGTTCCTTCATGCCGGCCGCCTATGCCACGAGAATATGGTGATGACGCTTCTTGCCCGCCTGCAGGACGATCCTGCCGACCCGGACGTCGCCCGGGACGAGCATGCGCATCTCGTCGTCGATCCTCTCGCCGTTTACCTTGATGCCGCCCTGGCGGATGAGCCGCCGCGCCTCGCCCTTGCTCCCGGCCAGCCCGGCGTCGGCCAGGGCATCGATCAGCGGCAGGCCGTCGCCGTCGAGGTCGGCCGCGGG